>JBCBTL010000723.1:0-1991 GCA_039818705.1 Cyanobacteria bacterium J06639_1 | reverse complement strand
GGGCACTTGACAGCCCCCTTCGAGCTGACGCAAAAAGGCACGCTCGGCCAAACAGCGGCGACTAGAATTCACGTCTACGAGTGGCTGTAGTAGGTTCAAAATTTCCTCATCCCCCTCGCGACACTCAATGCCCAATGCACCCTGGCCGACGGCGTGTAGAGAAATATCCGAAGGAATCACTTGGGAAATGCGATCGCCCATCCCCAGGCGCTCTAAACCAGCCACCGCCAGAATAATCGCGTCGTATTGACCGTCATCGAGCTTTTTGAGGCGGGTGTTGAGGTTGCCGCGCACGTCTTTGAATTGCAGGTGCGGGCAAAAGTGACGGAGTTGCGCCAAGCGCCGCAGTGATGAAGTCCCAACGATAGACCCTTCCGGCAGCGTGTCTAGCGTTGCGCCTTCGTGTTTGGCGTGCAGCACCAGCGCATCGGCTGGGTTTTCCCGCGCGGTCACCGCCCCTAACATCAATCCTTCCGGCAAGTTCGTCGGCAAATCTTTGAGACTGTGGACGGCGAGGTCGGTCTGACGCTCCAACATGCCCACTTCGAGTTCTTTCGTGAACAGTCCTTTATCGCCGATTTTTGCCAGCGCCACGTCGAGGATGATGTCTCCTTGGGTGTCCATCGTCATCACCTCGAACTCGCGATCGGGATGGTGGCGGCGCAGTTCTCCCTGCACCCAGTGCGTCTGCACCATTGCCAATTGACTCTTTCGAGACCCGATCTTGATTGCCCGTGTCATGCAAAAATCTCTGTTTCAAAGACGCATCGTTCACCTTAACTCAGGTCGTTTATTACAACGGGTTACGTTTCGTGAATGCTCGTACTCAATCGGGATGCTTGAGAATCGCGATCGCTTTCTTTGCCTCACGTAGCACCCATCGCTAGCACCCGCAAATAAAGCCCGCAGCTTGATACATTAGACGAGGCCAAAGCATATTTGGGGTTTGCGTGGGTACGTCAGGCGTTCGTCAGCCACCCGTAGGAGCGAGAGATTTACTGCCGCTCGCGGTGGCGCAAAAGCAATGGGTAGAAGAGCGACTGCAAGCCGTATTCCGACGCTGGGGCTATCACCGCATCATCACCCCCACGCTGGAAAGATTAGATACCCTCACGGCAGGCGGAGCGGTCGAACCCGAGGCGGTGATGCAACTGCGCGATCGCCACGGCGACCTGTTGGGTTTGCGCCCCGAACTCACTGCGTCGATCGCCCGTGCTGCCGCCACCCGGATGGCGGATGCCGTTTTACCCCAACGCCTCTTCTACAGCTCCAACGTGTTCCGCGAAACCCGCCAGGGTCACGAGTTTTACCAAACGGGGGTGGAGCTGCTGGGCGCTGAGGGTTGGATTGCGGATGTTGAAGCCATTCTCGTGTTAGCTGACTGCCTGAATGCGTTGCCTTTAGATGGCTGGACGCTGATTTTGGGCGAAGTGGGGCTGACCGAAAGCATTCTAGATACGATCGCCCCCTCTGCCCGCACCGCCGCGCGCAAAGCGATCGCCAATCTCGATCGCGTTTATTTGGAAACTGCCGATTTGTCCGAACGCGATCGCCAGTGCGCTCTACAGCTCTTCGATCTGCGCGGCACGCCCGAGCGCGTGTTTGCCGAACTGCAATCGCTGCCGCTGACTTTGCATCAGGGGCGAGTGGGGCATCTGAAGCGGGTGAGCGAAGTGTTAAGCGATCGCGGTCTTTCAGTGGTGATCGATTTGAGCTTGGTGCAAACGTTCGATTACTACTCCGGGATCGTGTTCGAGGCCACCTGCCACGGCGAGCGGCTGGGATTAGGTGGCCGCTACGACACCCTCTTCAGTCTGTACAGCCCCGATCGCCTGCAACGGGCGGGGATCGGATTTTCGCTCACGTTGGAAACCTTGCAGCGTTTAGTCCAAGCTACCGGACAGCTCCCGTCTCAGTTGGACAGTGCGACGCATTTGCTCGTGCCCTTAGAGGCTGAGGCCGTACCCGCCGTACTGGAATTGGCGGCAAAG
>JBCBTL010000722.1:0-1992 GCA_039818705.1 Cyanobacteria bacterium J06639_1 | reverse complement strand
TTTTTTCCACGCCGATCCCCATCCGGGCAACTTGTTTGCGTTGCGAGACGGTCGCTTGGCCTTCATCGACTTCGGCATGATGGATCAGCTCGACCAGACGACGAAGGAATATCTGGTTGACGCGCTCGTTCACTTGGTCAATCAAGACTACAAGCGCTTAGTCAACGATTTCATCAATCTCGACTTTCTCGCTTCGAATGCCGATGCGACTCAGCTCGTGCCAGCACTCGACGAAACGCTGCAAGACATCCTCGGTCAGGCCGTCGGCAACTTCAACTTCAAAACCGCCACCGATCGCTTTTCCAGCCTCGTCTACGAATATCCCTTCCGCGTCCCGGCAAAATTCGCGCTGATCATCCGCTCGCTCGTCACGCTAGAGGGGGTTGCCCTGACCCTCACGCCAGACTTTCGCATCGTCGGCGTGGCGTATCCCTACGTGGCGCGGAGGTTGCTGACTGATGAATCGCCTCGACTGCGGCAGCGTTTGCTCGATATCGTGTTCGAGGACGATCGCTTTCGGTGGGAGCGTTTGGAAAGTCTCGTGCGCATCGCCCGTATGGATGCCAACGCGGTGAACTTAGTTTCGACCGCGCGGGTGGGTTTGCAATATCTGATGTCTGACGAGGCGCGATCGCTTCGGTATCAAATTATTGCGGCTTTGACCGAGGACGATCGCCTTCACGTTGAAGAAGTGCAGCGGTTGTGGTCGCTACTCGAACCCGATCTCACCCCGGAAGGACTGTGGGGCGTGACTGTGAGCGTCGCGCGCGAAGCCCTCCCTCCGGCCATTCTCGAACCGGTCGAACGGCTGTCGCGCCTTTTGCCCGCCTGAACGCAGCGCTCGACCCGCAGCGCCGAGCCGCGCTGATAGGATGAACGTATTTGCATCCAAACTTTTCGTAGGAGACGCGGCGAGCGTGGGCGATCGGAAATCTGACTTTGCGGGTGGCTTTGTTTTGGGAGTCACCCTCGGCAGCGCGATCGGTGCTGTTTTGGGCGCAACCCTCGTCCCCAAACTGCTCGAACGCTCGCCAAGACGCGATCGCAAACGCCTGCGGGATCGCTCGGACAACCTGCTCGACCCGCCCGACGACTCGACAGACGAGATTGCTGAGGCACGCGACACTGAAGCCGATATCGCACGGGCGCGGCAGTCACTAGAAGACAAAATCTCACAGCTCAACACCGCGATCGAAGACACGCGATCCCGCCTCGCCGACGCGGATCGCGCGCCAGCCCCCTCCGCCAACGGCTCCAATCCTAGCAATCGTTAGGAAATCTTCAGGAAGAGAAAGCTCGCGCATGAATTCTGTTACTGAAGATACAGAATTCTGACAGTCCCAGAGTTTTTTCATAAGATGGAGACATAGTAAATCTCTGTGTCCGCCGTGAAAACTTACTTTACCGACGCCGATCCCGACTTGCGCGCCACGCAGGACGGGGCGATCTGCGCGCGCCTGCAAAAGCGCATGCTGGCGGCACAAGGCAAACCGGAGCTGCTCGCGCAACTGCGCAAAGAAGCTGAAGCCGTCCACTGCGAGATCCCCGATCTGTCGGCCACGCAATCGCCAGACGATCCCGCAGTCCCGACCGTTCACTAATCGCGATCGCGATTTCGTCCGAGCCATTCAACGCGATCGCGATCTCAACCCAACGCCTCCTCTAATACGCGCTCGTCGGCAGTGAAGTTCGTGAATACGGCTTGCACGTCGTCGAGCGCTTCCAGTTTGTCAATCAGCGTCATCGTTTGTTTCGCGATCGCGGGATCGCTCACCGGACAAAGGGTATTCGGCAACCACTGCACGTTGGAAAACGCCACCTCAAAACCGGCATTGTCGAGCTGTTCGGACACGACCTCGACCGATTCGTAGGCACAGATGACATCTGCTCCTTCTTCATCGGTCGTAACATCATCGCCACCAGCCTCGGCTGCGGCCAGCACGAGTTCGTCCTCGTCGATCGTCCCCGCAATCCGCACCACACCCTTGCGAT
>JBCBTL010000721.1:0-1994 GCA_039818705.1 Cyanobacteria bacterium J06639_1 | reverse complement strand
CATCGTAGACTAGACGCTCGCTCAGCAGAATTGCGTCCTCGTAGTTGTAGCCTTCCCAGGGCATGTAAGCCACGAGAACGTTTTGACCCAGTGCGAGTTCGCCGCCTTCCGTAGACGACCCATCCGCCAGCACCTGTCCGGCCACCACGCGCTCGCCCGCTTCCACAATCGGGCGCTGGTTCAGGCACGTGTCCTGGTTGGAGCGCTGGTACTTCTGCAAGATATAAACCGTCGGCGAAGCAGCTCCGTCAGGACGAATGACGATTTCGCGAGACGTCACCCGCTCGACGAGGCCATCTTCACGGCAGACGACGACCATACCGGAGTCGCGGGCGGCTTGAGTTTCCAGACCCGTTCCGACCAACGGACGCTGAGGCTTCAACAGCGGCACGGCCTGACGCTGCATGTTCGCACCCATCAGCGCTCGGTTCGCATCGTCGTGTTCGAGGAACGGAATCAGCGACGTCGCCACCGAAATCACCTGAACCGGTGACACTTGAACGTAGTGAACCTCTTCGGGGTGCGCCGTACCGAACTCTTGGCGATAGCGCACGGGCACTAGCTCGCCCGCGATTCGATTCTCTTCTGTCAGCGGAATGTCGCCGGGCGCAACGCGATATTCGTCCTCTTCGTCCGCAGTTAGGTAAATCGGCTCGATGTCTTTGCGCACGATGCCGTGATCGACTCGGTAGTACGGACTCTCGATGAAGCCGTACTGGTTGATGCGGGCGTGGGTTGCCAGCGAACCAATCAGACCTGCATTCGGGCCTTCCGGCGTCTCGATCGGGCAAATGCGACCGTAGTGGCTGGGGTGAATGTCGCGTACTGCAAATCCAGCGCGCTCGCGGCTGAGACCTCCCGGCCCTAGCGCAGACAGACGACGCTTGTGGGTCAACTCCGCCAGTGGATTGGTTTGATCCATGAACTGAGAAAGCTGACTGGAGCCGAAGAACTCCTTAATCGCCGCTACGAGGGGTTTGGGGTTCACCAGCGCCGCAGGGGTCAGCGTATCCGTCTCGGTCACGGTCATGCGCTCGCGGATGATGCGCTCCAAGCGATTGAGGCCGACCCGCACCTGGTTTTGCAACAGCTCGCCCACCGATCGCACGCGGCGATTGCCCAAGTGGTCAATATCGTCTACGTGACCGATGTCGAATTCTAGGTTCACCAGATAGTCGATCGCTCCCAAAATGTCCGCGTGGGTCAACACCCGCACGTTTTCGGGTACGTTGCGATTGAGCTTGCGATTGAGCTTGTAGCGCCCTACTTTACCCAGGTCGTAGCGCTTGGGATCGAAGAAGCGCGATTCGAGAAGCTGCTGACCGCCAGACACCGTGGGAGGCTCGCCCGGACGGAGCTTGCGATACAGCTCCATGAGGGCTTCTTCTTCCGTGTGCTGACCTTCTTTTTCGATCGACTTTTGGAAGTACTCGGGGTGGCGCATGCCGTCTGCGATTTCGGCATCGCTCAGACCCAAAGCCTTCAGCAATACGGCAGCAGATAGCTTGCGGGTTTTGTCGATGCGCACCCACACGAGGTCATTTTTGTCCGTCTCGAACTTCAGCCACGCCCCCCGGTTCGGGATCAGACTGGCGTTGTAGGTACGGCGACCGTTTTTGTCGATTTCTTCTTTGTAATAAACCCCAGGGCTGCGGACGATTTGGTTGACGATGACGCGCTCGGCGCCGTTGATGATGAACGTGCCGCGATCGGTCATTAGGGGCAGATCCCCCATGAACACATCCATGTCTTTGATCTCGCCCGTTTCTTTGTTGATCAGGCGAGTAGGGACGCGGATTTGAGCTTGGTAGGTGGCGTCGCGACGCTTAGCTTCGTCAGCGTCGTAACGAGGCGGATGCATCTTGTAGCCTTTGCGGGAATCGCCGAGGCGAAAGTCTGGCAAGAAGTGCAGCTCTAGTTTTCCGGTGTAATCGACGATGGGGGAGAAACTGAGTAGCTCTTCTTCAAAACCTTCGCTCAAAAACCATAAGAAG
>JBCBTL010000720.1:0-1997 GCA_039818705.1 Cyanobacteria bacterium J06639_1 | reverse complement strand
GTTTGCCCTAGCCGTGTCGGGTCGCTCCCGCGCTGCGAAAAAGCTCTGCGCAACTCGCCGGCAACAGCGCAAACAAGTGTGGAGCGAGTGAGGTTATTGGGTGGGGCCGCCGCCGCAGTCCAGTCGATCGCCTGCAAACGGCAGGTATTTCTTTATTTCCCGAGTACGACGGGTCGTCTCGCGATCGCGATCGCCCTCGCTCCATGCGCGGTCGCAACACCGTGCAGTTTGAAGTTCCTGTCGATCGCGCTGGGGAGATTCTCGATCTTGCCGTTGCTTCGGGGGCCGGACAGATTCAATCGGTGACATTTAGGCCAACCGAGGAAGTGCTAGAAGCCGGACGCAAAGCCGCGCTCGAACTTGCTGTCGCCGACGCTCGCTCTCAAGCGGATGTCGTATTGGGCGCGCTGAATTTTCAAGTGCAATCGATTCGCAATATCCAAATTGGCGGTTCGACTGCCCCCGAACCCGTTCCGTTTGAAGGTCTTGCCCTAGCGCGATCGAGTGCCCCCACTCCCGTCGTGGGTGGCGAACAAACGGTGAGCGCCCAGGTGACGTTGGCGATCTCGTATTGAGGCTCGCGTACTGCAACGGGATTGCTAAAACTTCATTGCGATCGCTTCGAGTGCGCCACCAGAACGGTTTAATAACCTCAACCTGACAGAGTCTGGATGGGCATCCCGGACGCGCCAGGGGCAGAACTGCACTGAGGCAATCACCGTGGCTTACATCCTGGCTCTGGATTTGGGAACGACAGGCAACCGAGCCATTCTCTTTGGCGATCGCGGCCAGATCGTCGAGCAAGTCTACAAAGAGTTCCCCCAGCACTACCCGCAGCCAGGCTGGGTCGAACACGACGCGATCGACATCTGGAAAGACACGCTCGAAGTTATGAGAGGCGTATTTCAGAAGAGCGCGATCGCCCCCACAGACATCGCCGCGATCGGGCTGACGGTGCAGCGAGAAACCTGTCTGCTGTGGGATAAGACCACCGGACAGCCGTTGCACAGAGCGATCGTCTGGCAAGATCGGCGGACGGCGGCGGCTTGCGATCGCCTTCGCGCTGCTGGAAAAGCTGAAGACATCGAACGTCGGACGGGTCTTCAGCTCGATGCCTATTTTTCAGCCACCAAACTGGCGTGGCTGATCGATCGCGTGAAGCAAGACCATCCAGATTTAGACTGGCAGAACGTTCTAGCTGGGACGATCGATACGTGGATGTTGTGGAAGCTGACGGGCGGCGCCGTTCACGCCACCGACCACAGCAACGCCAGCCGCACCCTGTTGATGAATATCGATAACGCGGACTGGGACGAAGCCCTGCTCGATATCTTCGGCATTCCCGCCCACATCATGCCGACCATTCAGCCCAGCATCGGCGAGTTCGGGCGGCTCGACCCCGATATTTGCGGTGCGGATATCCCCATTACTGCAATTTTTGGCGATCAGCAGGCCGCCCTGTACGCTCACGGCTGCGATCGCCCCGGTTTAATGAAATGCACCTACGGCACGGGCAGCTTTTTGGTGTCGAACACGGGCACTGAAGTGAAGCGATCGCAAAACAAGCTGCTCAGTACAGTGGCGTGGAGCCAGAGTGCGAACGGCAACGTCGATATTAGCTACGCACTCGAAGGCAGCATTTTCACCACCGGAGCCAGTATTCAATGGCTGCGCGACGGGCTGAAGGCGATCGAAACGGCTGCCGAAACTGCCGCTATCAGCGAATCGGTGCCAGATACAGATGGAGCGTTGTTCGTTCCAGCGCTGAGCGGGCTGGGCGCGCCCCACTGGGACATGACCGCGCGGGGAGCGTTCTTCGGGCTGACGCGGGGAACCACTCGTGCCCACATGGTGCGCGCGGTGCTGGAGGCGATCGCGTTTCAAGTTACCGAAATCGTGACGTGCATCAACGCCGATTTGGGCACGCCAATCCGCCGCCTGAAGGTGGATGGCGGCGCGTGTCAGAACGATTTTTTGATGCAGTTCCAGGCTGACGT
>JBCBTL010000719.1:0-2005 GCA_039818705.1 Cyanobacteria bacterium J06639_1 | reverse complement strand
CAATCAGGGTGGCTAGCGTAGCATCATTGCATTCAATTAAGCGAGCCACACCGCGATCGCGGACGCTTTCCAACCGATTGCGACAGTCGTCGAAAAATTGCTCGACCGTGGCGGGCAATGCGTCTCCGCTGGCTTGTTGAAGGAACTCGTAGAAGTCTGAGAGCGCGTGTCCTGCTTCAACGGCTTTGAGAATGATCTCTCGTTCCAGCGTCCATACGGCATCGCCGGTCTGACGCGCGAAGGTTTCCATCATCAAGCTCTCAGCCGGACTGAGAGGTGGCCCCGTCATCACGATGTCGAGATTGGGCAAGACCCGCAGGGTATTTGTAGCCGTTACGGTGGGGGGAACGTAGTCGGCGGCAAACCCGAGGCCGAACGCGCCGAGTGGCGTAATCCGAAAGGCAACTAGGCCATCGTAGCGACTGAGAAAAGACAGGTCATCTGCCCCCCAGAAATTATTCAATTCGCTGCGGGAGGCTTGGTAGGGCGGGATGTAGGTCACGTCCAAAAAACCCAGCGTGGCAAGGTACTCAAATAGCAAACACTTCAGATACCCATCCTGCAAGATGCTCCAACTGTTTTCAGCCTCGTAAAGATGGCCGTAGCCAGGCTCGCTGATGTAGAGGTTGTCAGGGGTGCGACTGACCTCAAACGTTTGGTTGCTGGCGATCGCGTAGCGCTTGAGTTCGTCGTAAGCAACCCATCGTCCAACCGGACACTGTTGAAGGAGGGAAACTGCATGCGATCGCCTCCCGCTAACTGCTGTCAGGCCGCGTTTCCCTTTTCCCGTTTGACCTTTGATGGCATCGACTCGCCGGAGTTCGTCCAACAGTGTCGTTTTCGACCATTTCCGCCAGATGGCCTTAAGCGTTTTCGCAGGTGCGTCCCCCATCGCTTTGCGACCGGCTTTAGTAAGCTGCAATTTCTTGCCGCTGAGGCTGGCCAGTCCGCCCCCTTGCACCAGCATCACCCACGCAAACGGCGCGATCGCTCCGATCGGATCGAAATAGTCGTCCTCAGGTTGGTCAGCCTCGCTGTAATACTCTCCCTCTGCCAGCAGCGGCGCGATCGCTTTCAGCGTGGCCTTGCTTGGCATCGAGGTTTTATCACTGACGGCCACCTTCCCCAAATGCACGAGTCGCAAGATAGCGAGTAACTCTTGTTGCGCCACCCGCTCGCGCAGCCGCCAGACCGTAGAGATGTCTTCGCTTTTGATTACCGGCCTTAACTTGTTGCCGACCTCGAAGGCGCGGTACGTCGAGCGATAGTGCGATGGCGGATCGTCGGTACTGGGTAAAACGAGGGGCTCGGGAGCGGGAACGAACCCTTTGAGTTTCTGGCGCAAGTCTTCCGGGAGTGTCGATCTCTGCCCGTACTGGCTAGTGCCGTAGAAAAACAAATCGAGTTTGGCAGCAGGCTGGTTGTAGCGATAGTACGACGAGCGATCGCGCCACTCGGGCAAGGCTCCGTACTTCGCTTGAAACTGTTCGGGTCGATATTCTCCCTTGGTAAGGTGAACAGCTTCCGCGATCGCTGCCTGTTGGAGGTCGTCGAGGTCGCCCCACAACGTTTTGATGCCGGAACCTAGTAAATAGTTGGCGATCGCTTTGATGAGATCGGCTTTTCGCGTCGAGGCCGCAGACACGGGCAAGAGAGCGAGAAGCTTTTTAAGGTCTTCTACTGTACTGAAGTTCAATCCGACCGTAAGAGACGGCAGCGAGGTCTGGGACGCGACAGGTGCCATAAGCCAACAGGATAACAGTCTCGAAACGTGGGTTAAGTCGAGGATAGTGCAGGTTCGCCCGATCGCCATCAGACTATTCGAGTGTGGTGTGGAACCCTGCAGCATAAAACTGCTGTAAAGCTTGCTGGTAGAGACTGACGAGCGCGTGAGGGCTGTAGACATGGCGAGATTGCGATCGCAGTTGGGAGAGTGTTTTGAATTTTGTGTAAGCAGTTGCGTATTCAATAGTTAAAGCGTTCTGGAAACAGAATAGCAAAATGT
>JBCBTL010000718.1:0-2009 GCA_039818705.1 Cyanobacteria bacterium J06639_1 | reverse complement strand
GGAAGCGATCGCGCGATTTACGTCAAAGGCTCGGTCGAAGCGCTCCTCAGTCGCTGCACCCACATGCTCGATCGCGACGGTCGCATCGTGCTACTAGCGCGATCGCCCATCGAACGGGCGGTGGACATGATGACGGCTCAAGCCTTACGAGTGCTGGCTTTAGCGAGCAAGTCTGTGGCTACGCACCAGCACGCGATCGAGCGCGACGACCTTTCGACTGGACTGGTCTTTTTAGGGTTGCAGGGCATGATCGACCCGCCGCGACCGGAAGCGATCGCCGCCGTGCGCGCCTGCCAGACTGCCGGAATCAAGATCGCCATGATTACGGGCGATCACATTTCCACGGCGCGGGCGATCGCCCATCGCATGGGCATTCAAAAATCCGAGAAAGTCATCGCGTTTGAAGGCCAGCAGCTCGCGGCGATGAGCGATCGCGAACTGGCGAGCAACCTCGAAGCGGGTGACGTATTCGCCCGCGTTGCCCCTGCCCAAAAGTTACGACTCGTGGAAGCCCTTCAGTCTCAAGGGGAAATCGTGGCGATGACGGGGGATGGCGTGAACGACGCGCCCGCCCTCAAACAAGCCGATATCGGGATTGCGATGGGCAAAGGCGGGACGGAGGTAGCGCGGGAAGCGGCAGACATGCTGCTGACGGACGATAATTTCGCGTCGATTGAGGCGGCGGTCGAAGAAGGCCGCACGGTGTATCGCAACTTGCGCAAGGCGATCGCCTTTTTGCTGCCCGTCAACGGCGGCGAATCAATGACGATTTTAATCAGCGCGCTACTGGCGCGAGATTTGCCCATCCTGTCGCTTCAGGTATTGTGGCTGAACCTGATCAACTCCCTCACTATGACCGTGCCGCTGGCGTTCGAGCCAAAGGCGGGCGATACGATGCGACAGCCTCCCCGCAATCCGCGCGAGCCGCTGCTGACGGGAAAACTCTTGCAGCGCATCGCGATTGTCTCGGTTTTCAACTGGATTTTGATTTTCGGCATCTTCGAGTGGGCGGAAATGGCTTACGGGGATATCGCGATCGCCCGCACGATAGCCATTCAGGCGCTCGTCGCCGCCCGCATTGTCTACCTGCTCAGCATCAGTCAACTCGGGGCAGGGCTAGTCGCTTGGCTGCGCCGTCAATCTTCGGTGATGGTGAAGGCTCCTACGGCGATCGCGGGCATCGTCGGTGCGGTGCTGCTGCAAATTGCCTTCAGCCAGTGGTCGGTCACGAACGTCCTGTTCGAGACTGCGCCGCTGAATTGGAATCAGTGGCTCATCTGTCTCGTGCCGATGCTGCCGATGCTGCCAGTCGCTTGGTGGGCGAATGCGATCGATTCCCCGCGCGGGCATCCGGCAAGCATGGTTAGCAGGAGCTGAGTTTGGGAGGGCTTTGCAGGGGCGATCGCTTCGTCTCGCACCAGCCCCATACTCGATCTCGCTGCTAGGTGAGTAACAATGACTTCGATGTGAGTCATTTCCACTTCGTTGAGGTGTGGCTTGATGTAAAACGGGACGAAGTGCTAAATCCCGCGAACGTAGGTTTCATGGTGAAAAATAGCCCGACTCGTGAGGAAACTGTTAGCTCGACAGCCAGTGCCAATCTGGATGTGTCCGTACTGTCTATCTCACAAGCAACGTCAGCGACGTTCACAGATCTGTATTTTCAATACACGTTTTTGTTTTTCATTCAGGTGGGTAGCAAAAGAGTCTTGTGTCCGATTAATGGCGAATCGATCGGACAGGCTGGAGATGTGATGATTTTTTCTCCTGGGTCGATGGTGACATTGGAAAATCGCCCCGTGCTTGGCAAAGAGTATCGGGCTACTGGCGTTTGTTTTCCGGGTCACGCGATCGCTGCGGTATTCTCGAACAAGCATTTAGGGTCTGAATCCGCTGGCATCCAGATCGTGCGCGATCGCGCGGGTCAGTCCCGCCAAATCTTGGATGGCATTCAAGCCACACTAAACTACTCAGAATTACCAGAGCCGATTAAAGAGCATCGACTTCTC
>JBCBTL010000717.1:0-2010 GCA_039818705.1 Cyanobacteria bacterium J06639_1 | reverse complement strand
GGTATCCCCCTCTGCTTGAGGAGTCCACAGCACTTCCATCGCCATTAAGCGATCGGAAGACGTACCGCCGATCTGCATCAAACACCGGCGCAGCGTGTCAGCATCATCCACGTTCGGCAGAGGGAGCGACTTGCCTTCAAACGCTACCAGCAACGTCACGACCAGATATTCGCCCACGTCAGATTCGGCGAGATCGCTGTTTTGCCTGCGCGCTGGGGCTTCTTTTTGCGACTCGCTCAGTTGGGCGATCGCGTCATCGACGTTGGTGAGGGTTTCGACACTCACTTTGCCGCGCTCTTGCAGGGCTCGCTGGTTGAAGTATTGCTCGGCCTGATTCAAGCTCTTTGTTTCTTGAGCTGCGCGTCCGTACACCCAGTAATCTTCGTTGCGCACCAAGGCCAGCGAGACCTCTTGCAGCACTTTGCTCAACCCAGCAGAGTCGGACGCATCCGCACTCAACGCCAGCGCGTCGATTTCTTTTTGCAAACTGCGGGCGCTGGCTAACAGACCGACTTGAACCTCAGCAACCTGCGTCTGAGTGGGAGCGCCACCGGCACCATCCGCCCCCTCACGAGCCGATCGCACTGCGCGCAGCACGAAACTACCCGCGCCTAGCACTAGCAGCAGCGTAAACAGGCCGCCACCGCCACCGCCCCAGAACAGCGGGAAGTACAGCGGCAATCCGAACCCGCCACCGTAGCCCCCTCGATAGCCGCCACCGTAATCGCCCCGAGGCATGGTTCGCGGTGCAGAATAGCTGGGTCGGCGGAAGCTACCCCCGCCAATGCGACCGCCGCTGCGAGCCGCTTGAGCCTCGCTCGCCGGAGCCAAACAGATCGCGATCGCCAACACCACCGCCAGAATCGGCTTGAGCCAGGGTCGCAATCGGCTCGTCAGGGCAGACATCCATTTCAGCATTGCGTCTTTGCTCCTTTCGCTTGAAATTATTGACTGACACACCTGCTAACGATTGAGGACGTGTCAAGCAGCTCTGGTCTTCAGTCTAAATTGGGTTCTCATGAGGACGGGTAGGGTTCTCCGACCCCACCTGAGAGCTAAAAGCTTCAGGCTTCCACCTTGACGCCCTTCCAAAAAGCAACGTAGCCTTTGATGTTGCTCGCGGCAGACTTGGGTTCGGGGTAGTACCAAGCTGCGTCAGGATTGGTTTTGCCATTGACATCGAGCGTGTAGTAGCTAGCCGTTCCCTTCCACGGGCAGGTGGTGTGGGTGTTGCTGGGCTTGAAGTATTCGCTCTTGATGGCATCGGGGGGAAAATACTGATTGCCCTCAACCACTTCACAAGCGTCGCTTTCAGCCAGGACGACTTCATTCCAGATTGCTTTCGGCACGATCCACCTCTTCAAAACACGAGCATTTCATCACCGATCCCGTCAGTTCGTCAACCACTCAGACGGGTCTCTCCCAAAAACTTTCTCACGCTTGCGGCGCGTCTTCAGGAGCGATCGCCCTCTCGCCATCTTTGGGCAAAAACCGCTCTGCCGAAATTTCGTGCAGGCGATCGAGCGGAGTTGAGTCGATAAACTGAGTCGCGGCCTGAGCGTATTCGCGATGGGGACAGCGATCGCCCAACACGCACCCGTTCGCGCAAGCCTCAGCACAATTGATAGTGGCAGCATTCTTCACGCGGCAAAACCCTCCAGCAAGCTCGCACGACTTTAGTGTAACAAAATGTAACGAACGGATTCTTCTCGCCAGGTGTCAGTGCAGTAGACATAGGCGCTGAAATGGCACGCTTCGCGATTATCTGAGAGCACCCAGACCCGATGCAACGACAAGCAGCGCACAGCAAGCGTAGAACAGCTTAATCACGAGTTGCTGCTGACGATACGAAACCCAGAACGGATCTTCACTCGTTTTCCAGTTTTCAGGCAGATTGGGTGATTTCATATCCTCATTCTATCCAAGCAGGCTTTTGATCTAAAAAGGGTCGCGCATACCCCGTCAGCTTGCTGCGGGGACAAGCGGCCCGCCGTTCGTCAGAACGGCAAT
>JBCBTL010000716.1:0-2013 GCA_039818705.1 Cyanobacteria bacterium J06639_1 | reverse complement strand
CTAGCGCGCCGCGATCGCGTCGTTCTGCGGTTAGCGTCATTGGCAATGGCAAGCCGCTTAGGTCGATCGCCTCGCCAACAGACAGTTCGCGCGGCTCGGTTTCGCCGATGACTTGAATGATGAGATCGGTATCGGACTGGTTTGTGACTCGCAGGTTTGCACCCGAGGCGATCGCGTTTGCATCTAAACGAGCAATGGGCTGAAAGCGGATTTCAGGCAGGAGTGGATAGGTTACGGGGGCTGATGCGTCGGCGTAGAATGCCGCGTATCCATCGCGTTGGGATGCGGACAGACATTCGGGGACGATGGGTAAAACGCGACCGAGGCGATCGCTTGAGCCCGAGCAAGACACTGGGGCGATCGCATCCGCGTGAGATCGATACGAAGTGAAGCGGCAACGGCTCACTTTTCAAAGCACTTTTCAGACGAGGTACGCCTGTAAAGAAATATGCAATTTGAACGCTCGGACAGTTGAGTTTCTTACCCCATAGGTTGCATTTGTGCCGCGATCGCGATCGTGATTCTTAGAGGATCGCGATCGCGGTGGCGATCGCATATTCGTGAAACCGTATACCTATCGAAAACTCTTTCTTCGGAGGTAGACAGAGATGGCTTTCTTCTCTGGCACGATCGCGCCCGATGTTCTGATTGGCTCGCATTCTGCTACCGATGGATTTTTCTTTGCTGCGGGCGAACTCAGCGTGGTTGATATCGTTCAAGGCGGCGTTGACTACGGTGATTTCTTACAGTTCACAACTCCCGTTTCGTTAGATAGCACCGCATTTTATGGCGTTACGGGAATTGAGAGTATCATTCTTCACGACGAAGGATATAACGAAATCGAATTAAGTAGTCTTCCGGGTATCGGCGGCCTCACGAATTCAGATACGGCAGGATCGGCAGCGCTAAACCACCTCACCATTTGGGGCGGCGACGCGGGCAACACCATCGATGCTTCGACCGTGCTTCACTTTCACGTCACGCTCGAAATTATCGGCGGGTCGAGTGACGACTCTATTTTCAGTGGAAACGGAGCAGATATTCTCGACGGCAGAGAAGGCAACGATCGCATTGAAAGCGGCGCGGGCAACGACGCGGTCGTGGGCGGGAGCGGTCGCGATACAGTCCTCGGCAGTAAGGGAGATGACACCATCTTCGGCGGTCAGGGAAATGACGAACTGCACGGCAGTGGCGATAACGACGAACTGTACGGCGAAGATGGCGAGGATTGGCTGAACGGAGGGGGTGGGAATGATTTTCTGGACGGAGGCAACCACAACGACACGCTTTACGGCGATCGCGGCAATGACACGCTTTTGGGTTTTGACGGCATTGACTATCTTTATGCCGGAAGCGGCGCGGATTCACTCAACGGTGGAGCGAACAACGACATTTTGTTAGGAGAAGGGGGTCAAGACATCGTCGAAGGGGGGGAAGGGAATGACACGCTGCTCGGCAACGGCCAGAGCGATACTCTTCTGGGAGATGCGGGGGAAGACGTTCTCTTTGGCGGCAATCACAACGATTATTTGACGGGCGGCAGCGATAACGACACGATGTCTGGCGAAGGCGGTCAAGATACGTTTTTCTTCGAGCGCAACTCCGGCCACGATGTCATCAACGATTTCGTGGAAGGGCTTGGAAGTCAGGCCGACATCATCGATCTAACCTCATTTACAGAGTTTGAAGAGATTGCAGACTTAACCATGAGTTTCGATGGCACGAATACAACCATTGAGTTCGACTCAGATCATTCGATTAGCCTATTAGGAGTTGATTCATCCCTTCTGGTTTCGAGTAACTTTATATTTGCTTGAGAGATGATTCCTAAGCCAATGGCGAGTAATAGTTCTGCAAGCTTTCAGTCTGAGTGATGCCCAGTGAAAGGGAAACGGTCAAGAAGCTTCACCATCACGTTCCCTGATTCGGCAATCGAGGCAGGGAACGTGAGTAGACCGCGATCTATCCGGACTTAACCGCCCATTGCCTGAGCGAGTCCGATGAAGAGCGGGA
>JBCBTL010000715.1:0-2025 GCA_039818705.1 Cyanobacteria bacterium J06639_1 | reverse complement strand
GAAGTTTTTTTGCTGACGAAGCCGCAGATCGAGAATGTCAGAATCGTCAGTTTCGCCTTCTACGCCGCAGTTCCACGAGCGGTTGTGCGAGTCTCCGCCTTCATTGCCTTCGCCATTGGCCTCGTTGTGTTTGTCGTTGTAGCTGACTAGATCGGCCAGCGTAAATCCGTCGTGGCAGGTGATGAAATTGATGCTGGCGTGGGGGCGGCGACCGTCGGTTTCGTACATATCGGGACTGCCCGCAAAGCGGAGTGCAAATTCGGACAGGCGATCGCATTTTCCTCGCCAAAAGTCCCGCATCGTATCGCGAAATTTGCCGTTCCATTCCGACCACAGCGTCGGGAAATTACCGATGTGATATCCGCCTTCTCCCAAATCCCAAGGTTCGGCGATCAGTTTGACGGTGGAAAGCACGGGATCTTGGTGGATGATGTCGAAAAATGCCGCCAAACTATCCACCTCGTACAGCTCGCGCGCCAATGCTGGGGCGAGGTCGAACCGAAAGCCATCGACGTGCATCTCTTGCACCCAATAGCGCAAACTATCCGCAAATAGTTTCAAGACTTGGGCGGGGGCTGCATTCATAGAATTTCCGCAGCCCGTCACGTCGAAGTAATAGCGCGGGTGTTTGACATCGAGCCAGTAATACGTAGCGTTATCGATGCCCTTAAACGAGAGGGTTGGCCCGAAATGATTGCCTTCTGCCGTATGGTTGTAAACCACGTCCAAAATCACTTCAATGCCAGCCGCGTGCAGGGCTTTCACCATCTGCTTGAATTCGCGAACTTGCTCTCCCGCAACTCCCGCAGCGCTGTAGCCGGAGTAGGGGGCAAAAAAGTTAATGGTGTCGTAACCCCAATAATTCTTCAGATCGCGTTCGACCAAATGACCGGGATATCGCATGAAATGATGCACGGGCAAAAGCTCGATCGCCGTCACCCCCAACGATTTCAAATGCGCGATCGCCGCCGGATGTCCCACCCCCGCATACGTTCCCCGCAGTTCCCCGGGGATATCGGGATGCTGCTGAGTAAGCCCCCTGACGTGCGTTTCGTAAATAACGGTTTCGTGCCAGGGAATGTCTAAATGGCGATCGCCCTCCCACTCAAATTCGGGGTCGATAACAACGCATTTCGGGATGAATTCGGCATCATCACTATCCGACAGCACCAAGTCTTTTTCTTCCGCATCCCAGGGATAACTGAAGATGGCTTGGCCGAACTGCACATCGCCCGCGATCGCTTTTGCATACGGATCGATGAGTAGTTTATTGGGATTAAAGCGATCGCCGTTCTCGGGATCGTAAGCGCCGTAAACGCGGTAGCCGTACTGTTGTCCCGGTTTCACGTCAGGAGCGTAGCCGTGCCAGACGTAGTTCGTCCGTTCGGGGAGGCGATAGCGAGTTTCTGCCCCCGACTCGTCAAATAAACACAGCTCGACGGCAGTTGCGCGCTCGGAGAACAGCGCGAAGTTCGTCCCGCTGCCATCCCACGTCGCTCCGAGGGGGTAGGAGCGTCCCGGCCAAAGTTTCACGATTCACTCTCTCAATGCGATACGCATCTAACACCACACTCATTCGGCAAGACAAGCCTAAACCCTGCCGCTACCGAGCATATCGAGCGATCCGCTTACAGTCTGTATGGGTTGTCGCTTTCGTTCATCCCGCCGAGGAGATAGAGGCGATCGCCCGATTCAGCTTCCCACTCTGAAACCCTTCTAAATCCAGGGCGGCATAGGCAAACCCTGCGGCTTGAAATGCCTGTACGAGCGCGTCTAAATCCATCGTCTGGACGAACTCGCCAATTTTCTCGCGCGGGATTTCAATTCTGGCCGTATCGCGCTCCGATCGCACGCGCACTTGCCGCCAGCCCAAATTGCGCAGGTAGCGCTCGCCCGCCGCTACGCGTGCCAGTTTCTCCGACGTAATCGACTCGCCATAGGGAAAGCGAGAACTCAAGCAGGGCTGAGCGGGCTTATCCCACCACGGCAGTCCCAAAAATCGAGAAAGCTGCCGGACTTCGAGCT
>JBCBTL010000714.1:0-2026 GCA_039818705.1 Cyanobacteria bacterium J06639_1 | reverse complement strand
ACTATTTTAAGGTTAGAAGGCGATCGCTACCAGCTCCAGCAAGGCGAGCCGTATTAGATGCCCGAGATCGGGTTGGGATTAGGATGCTGCACCCAAACTTCTGACTTATACGATCGCGAAGTGTTGTGTTGGTATGACGAGAACGGCGATCGCTATTTGACTCAGGACGAGCGAGGCGAAGCAGAAAAGCAGAGAGCAGACCGCGCTGAGCGGCAACTAGATGCCGATCGAAGATAGAAAAGTTAGCCGCGCGAGTATTTGCGACCGCGAGGCATCGAACCGGACTCCCTGCCTCAAGTTAAGTGATGCAACAACGACGAGCTCGCGCCTCCAACCTCGATGGCGTTCCCGATCGTTTCACGATCGCTGCTTAGAACGGAACTGTAGCAACGGCATCGTTTTTGGAGAGTGCGTCGTGATGGTCCTGCCCCGCTTTCACTCGGATGCGCGCGCGTCCCATTCTTCTGAGGCCAAAGTGTTGCTGGTCGGTTCGTCTGGCGGTCACTTTCGCGGGCTGCGGGATTTGGAATCGTTTTGGCGGGAGAGCGATCGCGTGTGGGTGACCTTTCGCACCGCCACTACAGAAGCAGTGCTGAAGGACGAGCGCAAGTATTGGGCTTTTGGGCCGACGAATCGCAATCTGCCGAATCTGTTTAGAAATCTGCGATTGGCGTGGGACGTGATTCGCACGGAGCGCCCGGAGTTCGTAGTGTCTACTGGGGCGGGGGTGGCGGTGCCGTTCGTCGTGTTGGGCAAGTTGTTCGGGGCGCGCACTGCGTTCGTGGAATCGATTACGCGGGTGTACGACCTCAGCCTGTCGGCGCGGCTGGCGCGTCCGTTTTTGGATTCGATTTACGTGCGCTGGCCGCAATTGCTGGAGCGCTATCCCCAGGCGATCGCGATCGCTCCCGAACGGGTCTGAATGGGGTTTGAGAAGACTATTGGGAGGCGATCGTGATTTTAGTGACTGTGGGAACGGAGCAGTTTCCGTTCGACCGCTTGATGGAGTGGATCGACGTGCTGCTAGAGATGAACGTGTTTCGCGAAGACGTGGTGGTTCAGTACGGCAGCAGTACAGTACGACCGCGTGATGCGGTGTGTCATCGGTTGCTGCCCGAGGCGGATTTCAAGGCTGTGGTGCGAGAGGCGCGCGTCGTTATCGCCCACTGCGGCGAAGGGTCGCTGCTTACCCTCAGTGAAGCGGGCGTGCCATTCGTGTTGGTGCCTCGCAGCGCGCAGTTTGGGGAACACGTAGACGACCATCAGCTCGAACTGGCGTGCGTGCTCGAAGATCGGGGCGTTCCGATCGCGCGATCGCCGGGGGAACTCCTCAAGCTCGTCGCGACAATTCCCGAGAACGCGGGTTCTTCGACGATTTCGCTCGCGTCGGATCGCATTTGCGGGCTGTTGAGTGCGGAAAAGCGATCGCTTCAGAATGCTTGAGCGAGACTCGCGATCGCTCTCAACGCGCGCGGATCGAGAAAATTGGGTATGGCATGGGTACAGTAAATCTTAGATTGACCGACGAATGCGGTCGAGTAGCGACTTATGGCGAAATTCCACGGCGATCGCGTCGCAAAATTAGTTCGATGCTGCGCGGTGTTGCTCTTTATCCCGCACGGTGCGGTGGCTGCGGCTGACCCCTCAGATGAGGATTGGGGGTTGTTTCAGTATCGCGATGGAGTGGAGTCGCAGCAGATGGTAAAGCTGCGAGAGACGATCGATCTCGCGCCGAGAGTGTCGGCGGGCGATCGCATTGAAGTCATTATTCCGGTGGATACAGAAGGACTTTTTTCGGGGTCTTACGCGATCGACGGCGATGGCACGATCGCGGTTCCGTTTTTGGGGGCGTTTCCCGTAGAAGACCGGACGGTGGCGGAGGTGTCGCGATCGCTTCAGCAGGCGCTGATTGCCGACGAGTATTTTCTGCCCGGATTGGAAGTGGACGTGCCTGCCGCTGTGGCAAGCGAGCTTGGTATCAGCCTGGCGCCGCATTCGGCGGTCGTGGCGCGCGGCCGTTCCGGTG
>JBCBTL010000713.1:0-2032 GCA_039818705.1 Cyanobacteria bacterium J06639_1 | reverse complement strand
CTCCGCCCGCATCGACTGTCAGGTTGCCACCCCTGCGACCCCTACCCCCACGCCTACAGCAACTGCCACTCCATCGCCGACGCCCGAACCCACAGCAACACCAGAACCGACGCCAACCCCATCACCCACGCCAACTCCCGAACCCACTCCAACCCCGACGCCGACGCCGGAACCTACTCCCGAACCTACTCCAACGCCGACCCCAACCCCAGAACCTACTCCAACCCCGACGCCGACTCCCGAGCCTACTCCAACGCCGACCCCAGAACCCACTCCAAC
The DNA here is from genome assembly GCA_039818705.1 of Cyanobacteria bacterium J06639_1. GTDB lineage: Bacteria > Cyanobacteriota > Cyanobacteriia > Thermostichales > PCC-7336 > JBCBTL01. The sequence continues at coordinate 1,753 of JBCBTL010000713.1, read as the reverse complement.
CCCAACTCCTGAACCCACCCCAGAACCCACCCCAACGATCGCGCTTCCGTCCGTCCCGACGGTGTCTGTAGTCGTAGAGCCGGGGAGCGTGGGAGAGGCTTCTGGTCAGCCATTGATTTACACCTTTGCGCGCCCAAACAGCACGAGCGTTCCCCTTTCCGCGCCGCTTCCCGTCGAAATCCGAGCATCACTGGCTCCCGTCCCCAGCGAACCCATCTCTCCCATCGACACGATTTCATCCAATCCCCCCGGAGCCGATGTCATCGTCGATCTCAATTCGCTCACGGAGGAAGGCGTTGCTGCGGGTGGCTTCCTGTTTCCGGCTGGAGTAGACACCCTCGAAATCGCGGTCGCTCCCGCCGATAATTCAGACATCACGGGAGATCTGGAAATTGCCCTGCAAATTCAGCCGCAACCGCTCCTCTACAACGTCGATCCGGAGACGAGCATTGCAAGAGGGCGCATTCTCGATAACGACGTTATTGTGGCCGAATGATGCTCGCGGACGGAATTCATACTTGGCGAATGGCGGTTGTGACGACCCCAACAATTGGCAAGAAGCTCGCGTCGGGGAAGCGGGTATAGTTGGAGTGGCCTGCTAGAGGTGGCGCAGCGATGGTTTACAGCGAAGTCAACATGCCCGAAGTCAGCGCGATTGAAGACGAACTCGAACCCGTCTCCTTTGCGGACTTAGTCGCGACGGTGATTTCCAGCCTCAAAGATGACGTTGCCTACGAAAGTCGAGAAAACGGCCACACCTGGAAATTCAAGTACGGCACGGCAGACGTATTCGTCCATCTCAGCGGCGAAACGGAAGACGATACGCTAACAGTCTGGTCGCCCGTACTCGAACCGCCATTCTCGAAAAAAGCCGAACTGTTCGAGACCTTGCTCGCCAAAAACTGGAGCGATACCCTCGAAGCCCGCTTTTCCCTCTGGAACGAAAAAATCGTCCTGCACTCCAGCCGCACGCTGGCCGACATTTCTCCCGGCGAAATCTCCCGCGCGATCACGCTAGTCGCAACCCTCGCTGACGAATACGACGACGCGCTCAAAGCAGACTTCGGCTAGGTGCGATCGCCTCTCTCTGCTTCAATGCATTCTGCCGATAAGGGTTGGCTTTTGCCGTTCGTCATCCAGTCGGGAGCCGTGCAGATGGCAACTGACGATTGGATGCTAGAGCGAGTTCGTGCCGCTGACGCGCCTGCCGCTATCCTGCGTTTTTACCAATGGTCGCAGCCCACGCTGTCGCTAGGGTTTCATCAAAAAACGCGATCGCTTCCTGCTTCTCTGCCCAACCTCGACATCGTGCGTCGTCCGACCGGGGGGCGAGCTGTATTGCATCAAGCCACCGGGGAACGAGCCGATTTGACCTATAGCTTGGCGATCGCGAACGCCCGAGGCTCGCGCCATGAGGTCTATCAACAACTGTGTGAATTCCTAATTCGCGGGGTCGCCACGCTCGGAGTCGAGCTGGAATTTGGCATGGCAGGGCGTGGCTATGCGGGCGAGGCGAGCTGCTTTCGGACGGCGACTTCAGCGGATTTGTGTTGGCAAGGGCGCAAAGTTATCGGTAGCGCTCAACTGTGGCGCGGCTCAGCCGTTTTGCAACACGGCACGATTTTGCTCGATCCCGATCGCGCAATCTGGGATCGGGTTCTGCCAGGGTCTAGCCAAAGAGTTGTGGGATTGACCGAAGCAGGGACGGAGCCGTTTGAGATTTCGAAGGCGATCGCTTGTCTCATCGAGTCCG
>JBCBTL010000712.1:0-2032 GCA_039818705.1 Cyanobacteria bacterium J06639_1 | reverse complement strand
ATTTGATGACCCAAACAAATTCCAAAAACAGGCTTGTTTTGCGTCAGCAATTCGCGCACAGTGCTGATGCCTTGGGTCACAGCCGCCGGATCGCCGGGGCCATTGGAGAGAAAAATTCCATCGGGTTGATGGCTGAGAATCTCGGCAGGCGTAGCCGTTGCCGGTACGACGATGACCCGACAGCCGTACGTGGTGAGTCGTCGCAAAATATTGCGCTTCACGCCGAAATCGATCGCCACCACGGTCAGCGGGTTTCCAGCAGGGCGATCGCCCCCATACACCCACTCAGGGGCAGTCGGTTCGCTCCACTCGTAGGATGACTCCGTACTCGCCACTTCCGCTAAATTCGCTCCCTGCATAGACGGAGCATTCCGCACCTGAGCGAGCAGTTCTTCAGGGTCGAGAATTTCGGTCGAGATACCGCCGTTGGTCGCTCCTTCCGATCGCAATTTGCGCGTCAGCGCGCGGGTGTCGATTCCCGCGACCCCGACGATGCCGCGATCGCTCAGATAGTCGGGCAGCGTACCAGAAGTGCGCCAAGAGCTGGGCACGCGTGAGATGTTGCGGGCGATCGCGCCGCAAATCTGAGGGCGATCGGACTCGGTATCCAGTTCGTTCACCCCTGTGTTGCCGAGTTCGGGACAGGTAAACGTGACGATTTGCCCCATGTAGCTGGGGTCAGTCATCACTTCCTGATAGCCCGTCATGCCAGTATTAAAGACCATCTCGCCGATCGCGGTGCCGTCTGCCCCAAACGCTCTCCCTCGGTAAGTCGTACCATCCGCCAGTACCACGAGGGCAGGACGATCTTTTTGTCCCAAAAATGAGAGTGCAGACGCGATCGCCACAGGTCATTCCTTCTCTCTAACCGTAATGCCACCCAATCATACCGCCCGCCGTTCGAGACTTGATGAGGCAAGGGTATTTGGCGCACGTCACCGTTGTCGGCTCACCACAACTTCAGAGGAGTAGATGATTCGTATCCAAGGTGCGCGTAAGCGGCGGGCATCACGACTCGACCGCGTGGGGTGCGTTGGAGATAGCCGATTTGCAGTAGATAAGGCTCGTAGACTTCTTCGATCGTTTGCGAATCTTCTCCGGTGGCGGCAGCGAGGGTTTCAAGTCCCACGGGGCCACCATCGTAATGCTCGATCGCCGTGGTCAGTAACTTCCGATCCGTCCAGTCCAGTCCTCGGGGATCGACATTGAATAACTCCAAAGCAGCGTTGGCAGTTTCGGCATCGATCGTGCCGTCGCCGCGCACCTGAGCGTAGTCGCGCACTCGTTTGAGCAAGCGGTTCGCAATTCTGGGAGTGCCTCGCGATCGCCCGGCAATCTCGGCGGCTCCGGCATCGTCGATGGGCGTATCCAGCAAGCCAGCCGTGCGGCGGACGATTTGGACGAGTTCGCTGACTTCATAAAATCGCAGGCGCTGGACGAGGCCGAAGCGATCGCGCAGCGGTGCGGTCAACGCGCCCACCTGCGTGGTCGCGCCGACTAATGTAAATCGAGCCAGATTGATGCTCGTCACCCGAGCCGATCGCCCTTTGCCCACGGTGATATCCAGCCGAAAGTCTTCCATGGCCGGATACAACATTTCTTCGGTGACTTTGGGCAGGCGGTGGATTTCATCGACGAAGAGAATGTCACCCGGTTTGAGATTCACTAGATAACCTGCAATATCTTTCGGCCCCTCCAGTGCGGGAGCGGTCGTGAGGTGCATTTTGACGCCCATTTCGTAGGCGAGGGCGGCGCAAATGGTGGTTTTGCCCAACCCTGGGGGGCCGTAGAACAAGAGGTGATCGAGGGGTTCGGAGCGGGACTGGGCGGCTCCGATCGCGATGTGCAAGACTTCTTTGAGTTCCGATTGGCCGACGTACTCGGCAAGCGATCGCGGCCTCGCTCGAGCCGTTCGGCTGTTCAGTGGCGGAGTGCGCTACTCTTGACGATTGTCACGCCACACTCGAGATCAATGACGACGTCGATCTGGTCCTGCTAGATCTCAATATGCCGGGCAGCCTGGGGCTCTACG
>JBCBTL010000711.1:0-2036 GCA_039818705.1 Cyanobacteria bacterium J06639_1 | reverse complement strand
ACGGCTTCAACCCACAGGGAATGAGGGGTCAAAACTTCGGAGATCGTGACTTCGCGACCCTCGTGACGGCTTTGCCAAGCCCGCACTTCAGCATGGAGGCGTTCGACCAAGCCTCCTGCAAACCAGAAACAGGGCACAATACCGACGCGTTCGTATCCCTGATGCACGAGCGCTTCAACTGCGTCTTGCCAATTCGGAGACTGACTCCAAAACGCCAAATCGACCGGACGGTTCGGCAACCGAGCGGCAAGCTGCTGTCTCGTTCTGACAAGTCCTTTCGCCATGGCGGGTAAGCGACTGCCGTGTCCCCACACGATCCAAGCTTCAACGTCAGGATGTGCCATGCAGCGATCGCTGAGCACGTCCGCCAGTTCGGGGGCTCGTCCGAGCGGAGGTAGAGTTTGGATCTCAAACGCAGGGTATTGTTGGCAAACAGCGGCGATCGCAGCAGGAATATCCTCGCTGACATGCACGCCAGCACCCATGAAAACGGGAAGGGCGATCGCGTGCCGTTTTGCAGATGGCGACTCTGCGAGGTGTTCGGTTGCCATTCTCACTTCAACCAACTGGCTGAGCTGCTCTGCCAGGGACGACTCCGCACATTCGAGTTGCCCCCCCCAAACTGATATCGGGGCGAGACGCGAGCGACAAGCGCGCACGAACTGCTCGAATCCCGCAGCAGCAAGCGGATCGCGACTACCGTGCCAGATGGCAATGACGATGGGATCGGAAGACACCGGAGCAGCAGCAGTCACGATATGTCTCCAGACTTGACAAGCGATCGCCTTAAGAACAACAGCCTTTGGGAGAGTGCAACCCCAGGCTGGAACTTGGGTGCAATCTTAACGCGGTACGGGGAAGCCGCTACACGCAGATACGAAGGAGCAGGTCGGTTGAGAAGTAGGTCGGCGATTAGCGCGATCTCGAATCGCGTGCCGGAGTTCATCCTAGACAGATCGATCTCTAATGGCGCTGCCCCTTGAGCATTCCCTGAGGATTAAGTTAACTTAAGTTAAGAGTGATGTGCTTTTAACGGCTCTCCCCCATCTGGAGAAGATATGAACCCATTTCGGAAACCCTTAGCGAAAAGGCTCTTGGTCACGGGCTTGCTCGCAGTTACCCTCTGGCAGACTCCTGTCGGCCTGCACGCTCAAGTAGCTCAGGCTGCTACCGCCTCAAAAATGACCTACGCTCGCCTGCTCGAATACGTCGACAGAGGGCTGGTGCAAGAAGTCAAGATTATTGACAGCCAGACGGCAGCAGAAGTCAAGGTGCGTGACCCCGATACCAATGGCGCGATAGAGCTGTTTCGCGTGACGCTAGTTCCGGCGATCGCTGGCTCGCTAGCTGCTGACCTGCAAGAGCAGGACATCGACGTTAGCATCATTGAAACGCGCGATTCTGGGCCGTTCTTGAGTCTGCTGGGGAATTTGCTGATTCCCGTGTTGCTGTTGGCCGGTTTGTTCTTCCTGTTTCGTCGCAGTGGTGCAGGCAGTGGCCCCGGCCAAGCCATGAACTTCGGCAAGTCGAAGGCGCGCTTCCAGATGGATGCTAAAACCGGCATCAAGTTCGACGACGTAGCCGGGATTGAAGAAGCGAAGGAAGAGCTGCAAGAAGTCGTCACCTTTTTGAAACAGCCCGAGCGCTTTACGGCGGTGGGAGCCAAGATTCCCAAGGGCGTGCTGCTTGTCGGCCCTCCAGGTACGGGTAAGACTCTGTTGGCAAAGGCGATCGCCGGTGAAGCTGGCGTGCCCTTCTTCTCGATTTCTGGTTCGGAATTCGTGGAGATGTTCGTTGGCGTAGGTGCGTCCCGCGTCCGCGACCTGTTCAAGAAAGCGAAAGAGAACGCTCCCTGCATCATCTTCATCGACGAGATTGATGCAGTCGGTCGCCAGCGCGGTGCAGGCATCGGCGGCGGCAACGACGAGCGCGAGCAAACGCTGAACCAGTTGCTCACCGAAATGGACGGTTTCGAGGGCAATACCGGCATCATCATCATCGCGGCCACCAACCGCCCCGACGTGCTGGACTCGGCT
>JBCBTL010000710.1:0-2043 GCA_039818705.1 Cyanobacteria bacterium J06639_1 | reverse complement strand
AGTCGGTCGAAAATACCATCCCAATCAGCAGCTTCAAACTCTATTTGACACTGCACGCGATTACAAATCTCTTTCCCTAAATCCACGCCGAACCCGACAAAATCGCCGCCATCGTTAACGGATTCAAAGGGTGGAAAAGTAGCGTCAATTCCGCTAACTAGCGTGCGCCCTGCCAAACTCGGAAGCTGTGCAGACGAAGAGGACTCACCCTCGCCTGAAGGAGCAGAACTGCACCCCGCGATCGCGAGACTTCCCATCAAAACCGCGCTCAACCCGAGACCGATATTCTGAGTCAACGTGCGTTTCATCACAACACCCATCATCACAGCACCTAAATAGTTCGTTCTAGACCCATCAGTAAACCTGCTCGCGCGACGCGATCGCAGCATTGACCCAAAAGATACAAAATGTAATTTGACACCTGTTCAAGATGCCTGTGGCGCGGGGGCGGGGTAGCGGATGCGTTCGTGATTGTACTGCCGCCACACCTGAACGAAGACATCCGCGATCGTTTCGAGTTCGTCGCGCGATAGCCCCGAATCCACCAGTTGGTTGTCCTGCCAACGGCTTTGAAAAATGCGGGTTATCGTCCGGCGCGCGTCGGCTTCGGACACGCACTGCCCCTCGCCATCTTGACTGGATAAGCTGCGCAGCGCTGCTTCACAGGCATCGGCCAGCATAACCACGCCGGTTTCGCGCGTTTGCGGGATGGGGCCGTCGTAGCGGAAGGCGCTTTCTTCGGGGAGGCGTTCGGGATGGCGCAGTTGGGCTTGATGGTAGAAATAGGCGATCCGAATCGTGCCCTGATGTTCGGGAATGAAAGCGCGAATTGCCGTGGGCAAGCGATACTGACGCGCCATTTTCAAGCCGTCGGTGACGTGATCTTTAATAATTTCGGCGCTGCGGTACGGGTCGTCGAGGGAGACGTGCGGGTTGGGGCCTCCCATCTGGTTTTCAATAAAGAATTCGGCCTGCAGCATTTTGCCGATGTCGTGATAAAGCGTGCCCGTGCGCACGAGTTCGGCATTGAGGTCGAGCTTTTGGGCGGCTCGCTCCGCCAGTGCCGCCACGAATAAGGTGTGCTGGTAGGTTCCCGGAGCTTCGGTAGCTAAGCGCTTGAGCAGAGGGCGATTGGGATTGGCGAGTTCGGCCAGTCGAATGGGCGTAACGATGTCGAAAACGGGTTCGAGATTGGGACTAGCCCCCAAGGCAACGATGCTCCACAGCAAACCAACCGCTCCCGTTAGAGCCATCACGCCGAGATCGATGCCTCCCAGCGTCAGCAGCGATAGTCCGGCATAGACCACCATCTGCGTTAGCGCAGCACCGCCACCCAGCAAAGCCAGTTCCTCCCGCGATCGCAGTCGTGCCGCCACCGTACAGGCCACGATACTTCCGGCCACCAAAGGGACGAGGGTCAATCCCGACACGGACGCGGCCAAGGGCAGCAGCAACGCAGTCGCCCCCACCACCAAAAAGCCCAACCCAGCGCCGTAATAGCTGCTAGCCAGCAACCCCACGGCGGGCAGCGAGGTGAACTGTAAGCCTAAGGTACTAGCGATCGGGGAGACAGTTGCAATCATCAACGTTAGCAACAGGCGATCGCGATCGCGCAAGTTCGGACGCACGCGCTTGGCAAGGATGACAAACCCGACCGCAGCGGCGGCCAAGATACCGCCCAGTCGAATCAACCCCCATACGTTGATGCGTCGTTGAGTGAGTCCGTACGCATCCAAAATGGCAAAGGTTTTGAGCGTAATCGTTTCTCCGGCAGCAACGATGCGATCGCCAGCTTTGACTGATTCCACAACGGGAGCCATGGCGGCAATCTTGGCTTCGACTTGCGTTTGAGTGAGCGAACTATCGACCGTTAAATTGACCCGAACAATGTCCAACATCCAAGCCGTGGCATCCAGGCGTAAGTGCGTTTGCAGGCGATCGGGATTGCCCCCGGCATTCCGCCCGAAATGCGCAAGCGCGGCATTGTCGCCCATCTCGATTCGCTGCCTCCGCACTTACGCCTGGATGCCACGGCTTGGATGT
>JBCBTL010000709.1:0-2045 GCA_039818705.1 Cyanobacteria bacterium J06639_1 | reverse complement strand
CATTCTGGGCGAGTAGAACTCAGGCGATCGCTTCCATCTCTATTAGACGAAGCTTGCGATCGCTTTCCCAATCCGCAAGCGCTTCGTCAGTTTACGAAAACGGGCTGGCAAACGCTCTCGAATCTCAAATTCCGGGCGATGGCGGAGGCGATCGGGTTGGGATTGCTCGAACTAGGGTTAGAAAAGGGCGATCGCGTTGGGTTCGTGCTGCCGAGCGATCTGTCCTTTTGTTTGGCGGATATGGGGTGTTTGATGATGGGATTGGCGAACGTTCCCATCGACCCAGAGTTAGAACCCGAGGCGATCGCATTTCAGCTCGATTTTGCTGAAGCGAACGCGATCGTAGTTGCTGATATCGAGGCTTGGGAACGAATCGAACCGTATTTAAAAAGCGATGTGATCGCGATCGTAGCTGACCCAATTGCAGAACATCTTTGCGATCGCGAAACATCCCGACAAGTTCGTACGCTGACCGACATTCGCAACATCGGGCGACTCGTTCGGGCAGAAGTAGGGCGAGGAGCTTGGCGGAATGAAATCTCTCCTCAAGATCTGGCAACTATTGTCTATACCGCGGGAGTTAATGGCACGCCGCTAGGGGTGATGCTGACCCACGAAAATATTTCAGCGGCGATTATTGCTACGTTTACCGGAACGCCGGACGTGAAGCCGGGGGCGGAGATTAATATTTTGTCCTTTTTACCGCTGACTCACGTATTCGCGCGATCGTTTTTCTACGGGCATTTGCTTTACGGACACAGCATTACGCTGGCGGAGCCTCGCAGATTCGAGCAGCGGCTCAAGCAGGTACGACCGACATTGATTGCCACCGTGCCGCGCGTGTTGGAGAAGATTCAGCAGAAGATTTTGCGCAAGGGAAATCAGTTGAAAGGGCGATCGCGCTTCATCTTCAACTGGGCTGTTAATCTGGCCGATCGCTACGAATTAGGACGGCAATGTTCCCCTTGGTACGTACTGCAACTTCAACTTGCGGATCGCTTGGTGTATTCCCGCTGGCGAGAGGCGTTGGGGGGCAAGTTGCGCTTTATCGTCTGTGGAGGAGCTGCGGTTCCTGCTGATGTGGCGAACTTCTTTTCAGCAGCTGGAATGACGGTGATGCAGGGGTACGGGCTGACGGAAACAGGGTCGGTGATTTGTTGCAATCGCGATCGCTTCAATCGCGCTGGAACCGTTGGCGTGCCTGTCGCTGGCGTGGACATGGCAATCGCGGACGACGGCGAGATTTTGGTGCGCGGCGCGTGCGTCATGCAGGGATACCTCAATAATCCAGTCGCGACTGAGGCTGTTCTGGATGTAGACGACTGGCTGCATACGGGAGATATTGGCGAATTTTCACCAGAAGGATTCTTACGGATTACGGGGTACAAAAAGCACCTGTTTAAGCTCTCGACTGGGGAGTACGTGATGCCCTTGCCGTTAGAGCAGCAGTTAGAGCGATCGCCTTTAGTGAAACGCGCGGTGGTAGTGGGCGATCGCCGCAAGTTTTGTGGCATGGCGATCGTGCCAGATGAGGAAAATCTTCGTCGTGATATGGGCGATCTCGATCGGACTCTTTCACTAGAAAAGATGCTCGATCGCCCGGAGGTTTTGGCTCGGTATCAAACTCTAATTGACGACGCGAATCGAGCGTTGCCGCGCTGGTCGCAGGTGAAGCGATTTGAGTTGGTGCGGGAAGCCTCGGGGGGATGTGAGGGGGATGAAGTGAGGGTGGATGGGGAGTGCGCGCCGTTGCAGGAGGCGATCGCGCCGCTAGTGGCTGGAATGTACGCCGAGCCGGAGGTGAAGCGTTTGGCGCTGTAGCGCAGTAGTTCTAGCCCGAACCAATTAGGAGGATTGCAATCATGTTTCAGCCAATTCGTACTGCTGCTGTGTTGGGTGCTGGGGTGATGGGCGTGCAGATTGCCGCTCATTTGGCGAATGCAGGATTGAAAGTGATTTTGCTCGATTTACCCGCGCAGTCTGGGGCAAAAAATAGTTTGGTTGAAGCTGCATTTAAGAAGGCGATGGCGATGAAGCCGCCGATT
>JBCBTL010000708.1:0-2054 GCA_039818705.1 Cyanobacteria bacterium J06639_1 | reverse complement strand
AGTATGGCTCCACAGCCGATCGTTTTTGCCCTGGCTAACCCCTTTCCCGAAATTCAGCCGGAGCTAGTCGGCGATCGCGTAGCGGTCATGGCAACCGGGCGCAGCGACTATGCCAATCAAATCAACAACGTTTTGGCATTCCCCGGCGTGTTTCGCGGGGCGCTAGACTGCCGCGCCGAAGGCATTACCCCGGAAATGAATTTGGCCGCAGCGGAGGCGATCGCACATCTAGTTGGCCGCACGGAACTCGCCGCCGACTGGATCGTCCCGTCGGTTTTTGACGAGCGCGTTGCCCCCGCCGTGGCTGCTGCGGTCACCGATGCCGCTCGCCGCGACGGCATCGCGAAGCATTAATTCTCGCGCCCTCGTTCGGGACTGAGAGCATTGCGGTTGAGGAGTACCATCTAGCCGTTACATGGCTTAACATTTGCCTTACAATACGGGTACGGACAAGCTCGTCGGCTTCTGGAGGAGGATCGCATGGCTGCAACAGTCGAAATTTACACCTGGCAAATGTGTCCGTTCTGCATTCGGGCGAAGCACCTGCTAGACGGTAAGGGTGTTGAGTACACCGAGTACAAAATTGATGGCGACGAAGCTGCTCGCCAAGCGATGTCTGAGAAGGCTGCCGGTCGTCGCTCGGTACCTCAAGTGTTCATTGATGGCGTACACGTCGGCGGCTGTGACGACATTCACGCGCTCGACCGGGCTGGGAAGCTGGATGAACTGTTGGCTGGAAACTCGGTGGCTAGCTAACCGTGCGCGTTGCCTTCGTTATCGACCCTTTAGCTGCCCTGCAAGCCCATCACGATACTTCCGTGATGCTCATGGAAGCACTACAGCAGCACGGCCACGAGGTATATGCCTTCGAGATGCATCAGATGTGGGTGGTGCAAGGGCAAACTTGGGCGCACCTATCCCGACTGACGGTTGACATCGATAAGGCACCCTGGTTTGCAATTACAGAGCGGATCGATACACCTCTGGCCGAGCTGGATGCAGTGTGGATGCGCAAAGATCCGCCCGTGGATGCGGCTTACATTCGAGCCACCCAGCTTCTGGACTTGGCTTCCACCCTTGTACTCAATCATCCGGCGGCGTTGCGCACGGCGAATGAGAAGCTCTTTGCTCTGCAGTTTCCGCGTTGGACACCGGAAACGCTGGTGACGCAGGATGCCAAGGCGATCGCTGACTTTGCCAAGTCCCGAGGGCGGGCGGTGTTGAAACCCCTGGACGGCAAGGGTGGTGAAGGCATTTTCTTTTTGGAGAAGAACGATCGCAATCTCAATTCGTTAATTGAGGTGAGTACTCAATTCGGTCGCGTTCCGGTGATGGTGCAGGAGTATCTTCCGGCAGCCGCCGATGGAGACAAGCGTATTTTGCTGCTGGACGGCAAGCCCCTTGGAGCCATTAACCGTTTGCCAGGCAGTGGCGATTTTCGCGGCAACATTGCGGCAGGTGGCAGCGTTGCCGCGACAGGGATTTCGCCCAAAGAGTTGGAGATGTGTGCGGACATTGCTCCTATTCTTCAGCAAAACAAGCTTTACTTCGTGGGACTAGATGTCATTGGCGAGCGCCTGACTGAAATCAACGTTACGAGTCCGACCATGCTGCGCGAGATGAGCCAACACAATGGTTCATCCCATCTCGGGGATGAGGTGGTGACTTGGTTGGAACGCTACATTCAGGCTTGAGTTTTGGGAGTGGAATACCCGCGTCCTGCCAGGACTAAAACTTACTTGTCTAGAACAAAACTCTCCAGATTTCGTGAGTACCTCACGGCGCAGATAGCACCAGTGTTTGAGTTAGCTGGCTTCTTTTCTCTGGATGAAGTAGTGCTGTTCGGGGGCGGGGTAACCGGCTTCGCCAAACGCATCTCGGATCGTGCGATTAGTGTCGAAGTAGACCTGCCAATAGTGATCGTTATTGCAGTAGGGACGAACGGCTAACACGGGGCCAGCCAGATTGAATTCCAAAACTTCAACGTCAGGAGCTGGTTCAGACAGGACGTTGGGAATGGTTGCCAATTTTTGCTTCAGCATGTCGATCGCCTC
>JBCBTL010000707.1:0-2057 GCA_039818705.1 Cyanobacteria bacterium J06639_1 | reverse complement strand
ATGGCGACCACTTCCCCCCCTAGGCTGGAGACGAGTCTGTCGATCCAGCTTTGAAATCGCTGTTCGAGAGCCTGAGGGTCGATGCGAGCCAGGACGCGCGCAAATGTGTCGTGAGAGGGAATGCCATTGGGCAACTCGAGAAAGCGGCTCAACCACTCTTGCTTAGCCTTGCCATAGGTTTCCATGGCGACCCAGCCCTCGGCACCAGAGAGCACGGCCAGCAAAGCAATGGCGATGATATCGAGTAGGTGATGAGCGCGGGTACGCTCGACTCGGGGGTCGTCGAGTTCGCCAAAATGCTCGTGTATCAGGGTTTTGAGGGTATCTTGGGTCATGTCTGAGCGGGGAAGGAAGGTGGCTTTCACTTCCTCACGTTACGCCCTCATTTAGATGCGATTGCCCTGGTATTAGTCTGCGCGCGATCGCAGTAAATTCCGCCGCGATGCTAGCCGAATCTTGCCCTGTTTCGACCAGCTTTGTAGAAGTTCTACTTGTTCTTTTGCCGTTCGCGCCAGCGGTACCATTTGAGCCGTAGCCTGCACAATATCTTCAGTGGTAAAATCTCGATTTTGGCTGAAGGCAAGATACATGGCTTCAATGACAATCTGCTCGATTTCGGCTCCCGAAAAGTCGGGAGTTTCGTAGGCGAGGCGATCGATATCGTAGTCGCGTAACGTTTGAGGTCGCAGCTTGCTTAGATGCACGGTGAAGATTTCAGCGCGTTCGGCGCGATCGGGTAAATCGACGAAGAAGATCTCGTCAAATCGACCTTTTCGCAAGAGTTCGGGCGGCAAAAGGTGGATGTTATTTGCGGTCGCAACCACGAAAACGGGAGCTGTCTTTTCCGCCATCCAAGTGACCAGCGACCCCAAGACCCGCGAGGTCGTGCCGCCATCGTTGCTGCTGGACGCGCCGAAGGCTTTATCCATTTCGTCAATCCACAGCACGCAGGGAGCCATCGCCTCCGAAAGCTGGATGAGCTGCCGCGTGCGCGCCTCCGATTCGCCCACCAAACCGCCGAACAGGCGACCGACATCAAGTCTCAACAAAGGCAAATGCCAGTGATGGGCGATCGCCTTTGCCGTCAGCGATTTTCCAGTTCCCTGAATGCCCACCAGCAGCAAGCCGCGCGGCTGAGGCAACCCGTACTGCCGCGCCTTCTCGCTCAGCGCCGCCCCCCGCCGCATCAACCATTCTTTGAGATTGTCCAACCCGCCGATATCGGCCAGCTCGGTCGTCGCGGGATAGAACTCCAGAATTTGCGTCTGGCGAATCTTTTGCTGCTTTTCTTCGAGGATCAGCTCGACCGCTTCGGGCGCGAGATAGCCCCACTGCGCGATCGCCTTCGCTAACGCCTGCTCGACCCGATTCAACGTCAATCCCTGACAGGCGCGCACCAACGCATCGCGATCGCCCGCCGACAGCGCCGAAGTGTCTCCGATCAGATTTGAAATTGCCGCCTCGATGTCTTTAGCACCGCACAGCGAAAACTCCAGGACGGTGATAGTTTCGCTCAGTTCTACCGGAATCGAGAGTTCGGGAGCCAGAATCACCAGCGTTTTGGGTTGCGATCGCAGCTCGCGCGCCAAATTGCGAAGCTGCCGCGACACGGAAATGTCATCTAAAAATCGGTGGAAATCGCGCAGAACGAAGACGGCGGGAACCTGCGGATTCGTTCGCGTCACGAACTCCAGCGCTTGCAGCGGATTGCGCTGACCGACATTGGCATCAGCCCCCCTCGCGTCGTATCCGCTCACGAAATCCCAGCAGTAGATCTGGCGATCGCGACTCGCCGCCCGGATCGCTCTCTCGGCACGCTCCTCTTCTAGCGTCGCCACGTAAATGGCGGGATAGCGCGCCCGCACCAACAGATTGAATTCAGTCTCGAAAGTAGCCATGCTCATCAGCCTATCAGACCCTTTCAGGCTACGTTCGAGCCATTCGCCACGGGCGATCGCGAGTTCGAGAAGCCATGGCAGAGAACCCAGTCGAGATGGGTACTGTAGACTGTATGCTGAGTAGCTCTCAAGCTGCAGGCGTTTTGGATGTTTGGGTTC
>JBCBTL010000706.1:0-2058 GCA_039818705.1 Cyanobacteria bacterium J06639_1 | reverse complement strand
GATTGCCGATGGTGAAGCCGTAAGGGATCTCCATGTCTCGCAGCGGAGCCGCAACGTGCTCGTCAAACCCCGCCCACATCGCTCGAATTTGCTCGGGGGTGAGCGTTGGGTTTTGTCCGGCCACCATATCGCCGCTCGCCAACACCATATCCGGTTTCCAGAAAGGGAGGAGCGCGATCGCGGTATCTACTTCGGGGTCGTAGTCGGTCGAACCGTAACTGCCGTTCAAATCGCTGATGACGACTAGGCGCACATCTCCCCGCGTCGGCTGGAATAAGCCATCCGTACCAACACTTGCCACGATCGCCTCTGTTTCAGGTGGCAAAGTCTCGGGGGGGGTAGTTTCCGTCTGCGATCGCTGAGCTTCAGAGGTTGCCTGGATTGTGTCGGTTGATGCTGAAGTAGTGTTGATCTCTAATTGCGATCGCCTAGCCGAGTGCAGACCCGCGATCGCGCCACCGCCCAACCCCGCTAGCACGAGCAGCCCCAGCAGCATCGTCAGTTGTCGTCTTCGTCTCGCCCGCATCGCGCCACCACCTCAAACCCAACCCATGCTACGTGCCAATTTGGGCCACTGCCGCCGTCACAGCATCGATCGCGTCGGGCGCTAAAGGAACGTAACCCAATTCGGGGCTGATGGCCTGACCTTCCGCCAATGCCCACTGCAACACCTGCCGCAACGCCTCGGCTTCAGCGGGATCGTCATAAGTTCGGTACGCCAGCAGCCAACTATACGTGACGATCGGGTAAGCCCCTTCGCCGTCAGGGTCGGGGATGAAAGCTCGCAGATCGTCGGGAAGGGCGATCGCGTTCAACCCCTGCGCCGCAGAGTCGATATCCGGCAGCACGTATTCGCCCGCCTGATTTTCCAGCGCCGCCACCGACAGCCCCAACTGCTGCGCGTAGCTGTACTCCACGTAGCCCAACGCCCCCTCTGCTTGCTGCACCTGAGCGCTCACTCCCGCATTGGATTTGATGCCTACTCCCGCAGGCCACTGCACGTTGAGGCTTGAACCCACGCGATCGCGCCAATCCGAACTAATTTCACTCAAATGAGACGTAAACACAGCCGTCGTGCCGCTGCCGTCCGAACGGTGAACGAGCGCGATCGGCAAGTTCGGTAAGTCTAAATCGGGGTTGAGGGAAGCGATCGCTGGATCGTTCCAGCGAGTAATTTCGCCTAAAAACAGCTTGGGATAAATCTCGCGGGAGAGTTTGATCCCACTCTCAATGCCGGGCAGGTTGTAGACAATCGCCACGCTCCCCGCCGTCATCGGCAACAACAGCACGCCCCGATCAACCTGAGCCATGTCGTCATCGGTCATCGCGATATCGCTCGCGCCGAAGTCCACCGTCTCGGCAATCACCTGCTGAATGCCCGCGCCGCTGCCGATGGGCTGGAAGTCGATTTGGATGTGGGGGTGTTGGCGGTTGAATTCTTGAAACCAGCGCTGATATAGCAATGCCGGAAATGATGCGCCCGCGCCGTTGAGAAAGACCTGGGTGGGCTGACTGGCCGCGTCCGAGTCTGACATTTGAGAGGCTGACTGCTGAGGAGCTTGCGGCTGACAGGCGATCGCCCCGAGTGCGAGGGTGATGGCGAGCAGAGGGCGAACTTCGCGAACGCGCAACATTAGATACAGCCTCGTAGCAACCGAACTCCCTCAAAAGAAGGAACGTTCCCACAGGCATCCTATCTCGCAGCAGCAGAATCGACCCGCCCCCGATCCGGTAGCGTGGAAACGATGCCCGAGGGACGACCCCATGTTGAGCAATCAGCCTTTTTTGCTGGAAGCCGAAGGCGATCGCGCTTGCCTACTCATGCACGGCTTGGGGGGCGGTGCCTACGAGATGCAACAGCTGGGCACGCATTTACACCAAGAGGGCTGGACGGTGCGCTGCTCCCTCTACCCCGGCCACGATCGCCCAGCTCCCGCCATGCCCGATTCCACCTGGGAACAGTGGTACGACTGCGTTCTGAGTGAGTATCAAACCCTAGCTGCGACCTACTCAGAAGTGGCTGTCGTCGGCTTTTCCACCGGATGCGTGCTCGGTCTG
>JBCBTL010000705.1:0-2063 GCA_039818705.1 Cyanobacteria bacterium J06639_1 | reverse complement strand
ACGGCTGCTGCTGCGGAGCGTGAGTTCGGTTGACATGGGGAGTGGCCTCAAGCGATCGCTTTTCTTTTCACCTCAATCGAACGTAACGACGCTGCGAATAGACTTGCCCTCGTGCATCAAGTCAAAGGCTTCGTTAATTTGTTCCAGCGGCATCGTGTGGGTAATCAAACTGTCAACGTCGATCTTGCCGTCCATGAACCAATCCACAATCTTGGGCACGTCCGTTCTGCCTTTCGCACCGCCAAATGCCGTGCCTTTCCAAACTCGTCCCGTTACCAATTGGAACGGTCGCGTGCTGATTTCCTGACCCGCGCCCGCCACGCCGATGATGATGCTTTCGCCCCATCCTTTGTGGCAACACTCCAACGCCTGTCGCATCACGTTGACATTGCCGATGCACTCGAAACTGTAGTCCGCACCGCCCCCGGTTAGATCGACTAAATAGGGAACTAAGTCTCCCTCTACCTCATTGGGATTGACGAAATGGGTCATGCCGAATTTCTCGCCCAACTCTCGCTTGGCGGGGTTGAGATCCACGCCGATAATTTTGTTCGCTCCGACCATACGGGCAGCTTGGATGACATTCAGACCGATGCCGCCCAAGCCGAACACCACGACGTTTGCACCGGGTTCCACTTTGGCCGTATTGACCACGGCTCCAATTCCAGTGGTCACGCCGCAGCCAATCAGACAGACTTTATCGAACGGCGCATCTTCTCGAACTTTGGCGACGGCAATTTCAGGCAGCACGGTGTAGTTGGAGAACGTAGACGTGCCCATGTAGTGAAACAGCTTCTCGCCGCCAACCGAAAAGCGACTGGTGCCATCGGGCATCACGCCTTTGCCTTGGGTGGAGCGAATCGACTGACACAAATTGGTCTTGCCACTGAGACAGTACTCGCAGTTGCGACATTCGGGAATGTAAAGGGGGATAACGCGATCGCCTACCTGCAAACTCTTCACGTCCGCCCCAACGTCCACCACGACGCCAGCCCCTTCGTGCCCCAAAATAGCCGGGAATAATCCCTCTGGGTCAGCTCCAGAGAGAGTGTAGGCATCGGTGTGGCATACGCCCGTGGCTTTGATTTCGATGAGAACTTCGCCTGCTCGGGGGCCGTCGAGTTGGACCGTCTCGATTGCCAGCGGTTTTCCGGCTTCGTAAGCCACAGCAGCTTTCACGTCCATTTGCTAACGTCCCCGCAGGTTGAATTCAGGCATTCTTAGCATGGGCGATCGCCTGCTTCCCTCTTCATTTCTTCTGGGTTTGTTAAGGTGCGATCGCGCGTCACCCACTCGACTCGTTTCGTTGGAAAAATAGAACGCGATACCCAAGGTGCTGGCGCACGGCTAGAAATATCACGTCCCTCATGACTGCCTCAGACGCAAAACCGCCCCATCGTCCGACCTGGATGCAGCGAGTGCCGTTGCGATCGCTTTTGGTCGTGCCGTTCGTGGTGCAGTTGGCCGCCGCTGTAGGTCTTACGAATGCCTTGTCACTGCGCAATGGCGAGCGGGCGGTGACCGAATTGACCTCCGTACTGCGGCAGGAAATTACCGGAAGCATTCAAGAGCGGGTGCGCGCCTATCTCGACGAACCCCACGCCATCAATCAGGCCAACGCCAACGCCGTGCAGTTGAATCAAATCGATCCCACTCGCGTCGCGACGATGGAGCGACATTTTTGGCTGCAAAGCCAGACCTTCACGGATGCCAGCTTTATTTACTTCGGCAACGAGCAGGGGGACTCCGTTGGCATCGAACGCCTGGAGGATGGCACGCTCCAAGTTGGGTTTGGCGATCGCTCTACCAACGGCGGCTATGTCACGTATTCCGTAGACGAGTCGGGCGATCGGGACGAACTCATCAAGCGAGCACCCGAATACGATCCGCGTCAACGACCGTGGTATCGCTCGGCAGTGACAGCGGGGGAGCCGATTTGGACGGAGATCTACCCGTTTTTCAGTCGGGAAACTCTGGGCATTGGTGCTGCCCGACCCCTCTACGACGCAGATGGGGCGCTGCTGGGGGTGATGGCGGTGGACGTGACGCTGGCTCGCCTGAAT
>JBCBTL010000704.1:0-2065 GCA_039818705.1 Cyanobacteria bacterium J06639_1 | reverse complement strand
CCCCATTTTCATTCGTATGTTTTCTGAACAGGTCGGAACGGGGGAGTGGAGCGGCTGCCCACAGGCCGATCGCGGCGGTCGAAAGTGTGGAACCGACGAACGCGATCGCCACCCACTCCCAACGCTCAACTCCCTGATAGATGAGCCAGCCGTATAGCGGAGTGAAGAGCAACCACACGGGGGCGATCGCGGCTGCAAGTTTGAGGGTTCTGAGGCGATCGCCCGACACCGGAGCCGACGCGAGCAAATCGACCGCCTCTTCCGCACTGACGCAGATAGCAGTGAGCGAAGCAACTAACGTGCTGCCGAAGAAAACTGAAATCAATCCCACCTGACTGCTGAGGGCGCCACCGACATTGAGGAACGAGCTATCTTCGGAACTTCGCAAAATCAAGATGGTGGCCGGAATGAGGTAAAGCACTGACAGCAGTAAGCGGGAAATTACGAACGGATTGCGCCAAATCGATCGCCATTCTTTTAGCAGCATCGTGCGAACGACTCCAGTTTGAAAGCGCGACTCTGTGGTCTGATTGCGGCGTTTTCGGGTTGCGCGCGTGGTGGACTGTTGCGTGCTTTTCAAAAAACTGCGAAAGGCAATCTTGACGGTCAGCCAAAAGGCGATCGCGCTCAACCCAACAAAGAGTATTAAAGAAGGCAAATGGAAAACGAGCGATCGCGCGGGAAAAAGCAGAGGGTGGTCGGCACTAAACGCTCCGCCATCTGAGAATAAAAGAAATATCCTTCGTGCAGAATCCTCTGCAATGGGTTCGAGCGCTTCGGGATCGACATTCGATTCCAGCCAACTGTCGTCAAACCAGTAAAGCGATTGAGTAAGCAAAAAAAAGCTGGCTCCAATCAAACTGGCTGTAATTTGCCCCGCAATGCGAGCGCGTTGAACTCCTAAAAGTTTCACCAATCCTAAGATGAGAATAGCTCCAGTGCTGGCAGACAAGATTGCCATACAAACTAATGTAGGAAGCGCACCCAAAATCTGAGGAAAGCCAACCCCAACCCCGATCGCGATCGCCGGGACGAGGAAGGGTGCCCAAGAGGCAAATACGGTGAGTGCAATGATGATGAGACGACTCGAAAAGATAACTTCTCCACGAATAGGAGAGGAAACGAGTAAATCGAGGTCGCCGCGTTGAAATAATGCTTCCAGGCTGAGATTCATCGCCTGAAATAGCGATAGCGTCCACATCAAGATCTGAACGGCTAAAGCACTCCAAAGAAAAATTGCCGACATCAGCGATCGCGCTACCGCAGGGATGTCATTCCCCTGCGCGATCGAATCTCGAACTTGCAACAAAAGTTGAATACCGACAACGCTCGTCACCGCGATGTAAAGAATGCCGCCCCCCACCAAAACGAGAACGAGCATTCGGGTAAGTTTGGCCAACGATCGCCATTTCAACACCAGTTCGTACTTCAGCAACCAAGGTAAAGATCCCGGCTTCATCTCAAGGCTCCTGTTTTTGCGAACGAGCAAGGCAAGACATGTTTACCTCAGAGCAAGTTGAAATGACGAATGGCCTGCTTCACTCCATTAGGACGTGGATCGCGGAGGAGAGGGGTCGGTGAATAGATGCGCTGCTTGGCGAGGGCGATCGCCTCCTCACTATCTTTGGCGATCGCGCAGCCTTGCGGCCAGCTTTGCAGTCGGAGTCGTTGGCGGTCGTATAGTCGCTCTCGCGCTAACGCCACGAGCGGAACTCCCACAAATCGACATTCCGATACGGTGTTGTAGCCCCCCGCCCCCACGACAAGATCGACAACAGGCAAACACTCGATCGCAGGCCAGTGAGCCACCCACAGGCTTGCGCGACAGGATTCGGGGCAAGTCGGGGCAATGCAGCGCACCCGCACATCTGGCATCGCTTCAGCAAGTGATGTGGCGAGATCTCCGAATTCTTCTCGTTCTCGGGGCAGACCGGAGGCGAGTACCGCGATCGTGGGGCTCGGCTCATCGGGCAGATTCAGCAGCGATCGCGCCCGAACTTCAGTGGGTAGCTCGTCGCGATCGCGCAAGAGCCACGGTTGCGTCCGCACCGTTTGGGGGAAATGA
>JBCBTL010000703.1:0-2068 GCA_039818705.1 Cyanobacteria bacterium J06639_1 | reverse complement strand
AAACCAATCACATCCAGCGCTTTAGCAAGACTTGTGACCTGCTCGACCAAGGCCTTTTGCACCGACTCCGACAGCGATGCCGGGGGCAGCACGCAGCCGGAATCTCCCGAGTGAACGCCAGCCTGCTCGATATGTTCCATGATGCCGCCGATGACGGTGTGGCCAGTGTGGTCTGCGATCGCATCCACATCCACCTCTACTGCATTCTCTAAGAACTTGTCGATCAAAATAGGATGATCGGGTTCGACCTGTACAGCGGTGGTCATGTATCTCACCAGATCATCGTCGGAGTAGACGATTTCCATGGCGCGACCGCCGAGGACGTAGCTAGGGCGAACCACGACAGGGTAGTCAATTTTTTGGGCGATGCTGAGGGCTTCGTCATTGCTGCGGGCAAGGCCGTTGGGTGGCTGGCGAATGTCGAGTTCTCGCAGCATTTGCTCGAAGCGTTCGCGGTCTTCGGCGGCGTCAATGGAATCGGGAGAGGTGCCCCAAATTTTGGTTTTGATGGCATCGGGGGCGTCTTCTTGGAGGTATTTTTGAACGGGAACGGCAAGCTTTAAGGGGGTTTGGCCACCAAACTGGATAATCACGCCATCAGGGTTTTCAGCCTCGATGATATTGAGCACGTCTTCTTTTGTCAGCGGCTCAAAGTAGAGGCGATCGCTGGTGTCGTAATCAGTAGAAACGGTCTCTGGGTTGGAGTTGACCATGATGGTTTCATAGTCGTCGTCCTGAAGGGCAAAGGAAGCATGGCAGCAGCAGTAGTCAAATTCGATGCCTTGGCCAATGCGGTTGGGGCCGCCGCCAAGGATCATGACTTTGCGACGCTCTGACGGGAGGACTTCACTTTCTTCTTCGTAGGTGGAGTAGTAGTAGGGGGTGAGGGATTCAAATTCGGCGGCGCAGGTATCGACCATTTTATAGACGGGGACGACGTCGAGAGATTTTCGATAGTTCCGCACGGTATCTTCGTCAGTCTTAGCCGCAAAGGCGATTTGCTTGTCACTGAAGCCTTCTTGCTTGATGGCGAGCATTTGGGCTTTGGTGATGTCGTTTAGCGGGGTGCGCTTGATGATTTTTTCAACGGTGAGGAGGATTTGAAACTTGTTGAGGAACCAGGGATCGATGGCGGTGAGTTCGTAGAGTTCTTCTATATCGAGGCCCAGCTGAAGGGCGTGGCGGATGGCGAAAATGCGCTCAGGGTTGGGGCGGCGCAGGTTGGTGCGCACCTGGGAAAGGGTGGGGAGCTTTTCGGCGCGATCGCACCCCCATCCAGCCCGGCCGGTTTCAAGCGATCGCAATGCCTTCTGAAAAGACTCATTAAACGTGCGCCCAATGGCCATGGCCTCACCTACAGACTTCATCTGCGTAGTCAGTGTGGATGACGCACCGGGGAATTTTTCAAAGGCAAAGCGGGGCACTTTGGTTACGACATAATCAATCGTGGGCTCAAAGCTAGCGGGCGTTTTTTGGGTAATGTCGTTAGAAATTTCGTTGAGGCGATAGCCAACGGCGAGCTTGGCAGCGAATTTGGCAATGGGAAAGCCGGTTGCTTTTGAGGCCAGGGCAGAGCTGCGCGACACCCGTGGATTCATTTCAATGACAATGACATCGCCATTGTCTGGATTGACGGAGAATTGAATATTGGAGCCGCCGGTTTCGACGCCGATTTCACGGATAATTTTGATGGAGGCGTCGCGGAGGCGCTGGTATTCCTTGTCTGTGAGGGTTTGGGCGGGGGCAACGGTGATGGAGTCGCCCGTATGCACGCCCATGGGGTCGATGTTTTCAATCGAGCAGATGATGACGACGTTATCGGCCAGATCGCGCATGACCTCTAGCTCGTACTCTTTCCAGCCGAGAAGCGATTGCTCAATGAGAATCTGTGAAACGGGGCTGGCTTCTAGGCCAGAGCGTGAGATAGTTTCAAATTCTTCTTGGTTGTAGGCAATGCCGCCGCCGCTGCCGCCCATGGTGAAGGCTGGGCGGATGATTAGAGGATAGGAGCCAATCTCTTCGCCGATGGCCTTGGCTTCGTCCATGGTTTCAGCCAGGCCGGAGGGGC
>JBCBTL010000702.1:0-2069 GCA_039818705.1 Cyanobacteria bacterium J06639_1 | reverse complement strand
GCTGGAGCGACCGCTGCAATACGGTCAGACGTATTCGCTGAATCTAGCCGAGGCGCGCGATCGCCAGGGTCGCTCGCTGGCGCAACCCTACGAGCTGGAACTTCCCACCCGCGATCGCCAGTTTTTAGCGATCGGGACGGGGGGAAGAGGGGCAGGGCAACTCATCCACGTCAATCTAACGACAGGCGAAGCGAATCTGGTCACGCCGCCAGACCTGGAGGTGAGCGAGTTAGCTGTGGGGGGAGATGGGGATACGGCTTATTTTTTCGCGGGCGATCGCGGTTCCCCCCGTCAAAATCTCTATCAGCTTTCCCTGAGCGATCGCGAGTCCACTTTGCTGTTGGATAGCGAAACCTATCAAAATTTCCGGCTGAAGGTATCGCCAGATGGCTCGATGGCAATGGTCGAGCGCATCGATAACGAACAGCCGAGCGCGCCGGAACTGTGGATGCGCGCTTCGCCGCGCGATCGCTTCGCCCCCATCGATATCGGCGGGGAAACGCGGGGAGACTTTTCTATCGCCCCCGATAACAACAGCCTGATCGTGGCGCAGGGGCAGGGCATCGCCGTCGTGCCGCTCAATGACGACAGCTCGACCCCCGACTTTCTGCCGCAGTTCGGTCAGATTTTGGCGATCGCCCCCGACGGGTCAGCCGCCGCCGCCGTCCAGTTCAACTCCGATATCAGCCAAACCCTCGCCGTCGTCACCCACACGGGTCAGCGGCACGATCTGGCCCGAGCAAGCGGGTCGATTCAATCCGGGATCTTCGCGCCGAGCGGCACTCGTATCTATGCTGCGATTGGCATCGCCGATCCCGAGACGTTTGCCGAACGCCCGCAGATCGTGGCTTACAACTGGAGCGATCGCGCCGAATCCACCCTCGTCAGCCTCAGCTACCCCGCCACGCTGGAGTTCGACGTAGCCCCCGACGAATCTGCCATTCTGTACAGCGCCCGCGCTCTCGACGTGCGCTCGGCGGATGAAGCGATCGCCAGCGGCACGCTCGACGACCCCGATGCTCCTGAAACCTCGACAGACGATCGCATTCACCTGCTGGAACTGGGCGATCCGACCGTAGAGGATAGCGATCGCCGTTTGACGCTGACCTCGATTGCGGGACGGAATGTTACGTGGATTCCGTGAGCGGGAATTCTCCTCACTTGCGAGCAAACGCCCAAACGCAAAAACTGCCGCACGTCAGTGCAGCAGCTCAAGTTATTTGGTTTTTGAAATGCTCGCTTAGTAGCGGGGATAGCGGCGATCGCGTACGGGAATGGGAATCGGCACGGGTTCGCTCTGGGGTTCCTGGCCGCCCAAGGATTCGATTACCTTTTCGACCCATTCTTTGAGCTTGTCCAGAATGCGACCCAGTGCATCCATACTACCCACCTCGAACTCGCTACGTCTTGGGCGCTAAGTCTACTCAGTATAGCAGACTTGCTTGAGGCTGCTAGCTCAGTCGGGTGCGCCGTTCCCGCTCTCTCACTTAATGTGCCCCTCCCCGATTGCTGCGTTACGAGCGTTACAGAGCATTACATATTCTTTACATTTGGCAGCATACGCGCGGGATCGCCCGCTAGAAGAGGCGTTGGCGATCGCGATCCCCGGTGTCGATGATGTGCAAGCGACCGTAGCCGAGGGAATGGGATTGCACGCTCTCGCCGGGGGGAAAAGCTTCCACGCGGAATTGATAGATGCCATCGCGACGGGGATTTTTGCGCGCTTTGAGGATGACTTCAAGGTCAGTACCCGGCGCAACTGGGGGATCGAAGGTGACGCGCAGTTTGTCGGGGCCGGAAGGTTGGGGGATGGGTTGAATCGAGCTGGGAAGGATGGCGCGATCGCTGTCTTCGACTCGTGTCAGGTCGAGATTGAACTTAATGGTTTCCAGATTGCGCTGCTGCTCTAGCTCGATCGCTTGCAGGGGTTCGCCCGCATTGTCGGGAACGCTAACGGAGAAGCGGTAGGTGGCGCTACGGGCGTTGGCGCGATTGGAGGAGACGCTGGCGCCGAGCAGTTCGGGGGGACGAGAGAAGGCGGTGCTGCCGTCGCGCAGAGTGACGGAGAG
>JBCBTL010000701.1:0-2069 GCA_039818705.1 Cyanobacteria bacterium J06639_1 | reverse complement strand
TAGCCAAAGGTTTCGTTGGCTCGCACTCCAAGCTATTTCGCACCGCTAACCAGCAGGTGATGAAAGCGCTGCGATATGCCTACCGCGATCGCCGCAATCGCAAGCGGGATTTTCGTCGTCTGTGGATCGCTCGCGTCAACGCCGCTGCTCGCATGAACGGCGTGAACTACAGCACGTTTATCAATTTGCTCAAGAAGTCGGACATCGCGCTCAATCGTAAGATGCTGGCTCAGATGGCGATTTCCGACCCCGCTGCCTTTGCAAAGGTGGTCGAGACTGCCAACAAAGCAGCCTGAGCGATCGCCTCATGAAATGCTTCTACTCTCCCGGCGCATTCGTTCGGGGGAGTTTTTGCGTGGGAATGGCGATCTCGATCGCGTTTGGAGCTGCATTCTCATCTCCCGCGCGACCCTTGGCCGACATTCTCGAATCCGGGCGCTTGCGCGTGGCCGTTAAAGACAACGTGCCGCCGTTGGGGTTTCGAGACGACGACGGCAACTTAATCGGCTTTGAAATCGACATCGCTCGCGAGCTAGCTGCCGAACTTTTAGGCGATCGCGATGCGGTCGAGCTGGTTCCCGTTACCAACGTCGAGCGCATCGAAGCTGTCGTACTGGATGAAGTTGACGTAGCGATCGCTCAACTCGCCTTGACCAGCGATCGCTCGCGGCTGGTTCACTTCACCTCACCGTATTACTACGACGGGACGGCGATCGCCACACTCCAAGCAAACGCCCCTGATTCAGCACTCCAACTGACGAGCGAGCGGATCGCCGTGCTCACTCGGTCGAGCGCGATCGGGGTTTTGCAAGCTGCATTGCCAGATGTCGAGCTGGTAGAAATTACGTCGTACCGAGAGGGAGCCGATCTCGTTTTAGCGGGTGAAGTTTTCGGTATGGCTGGCGACGCTTCGATCTTGACGGGATGGGCGCAGGACGAATCCAGCGTTACAGTACTGTCTCCCAAGTTGTCGGGGGCAGGATTGGCGATCGCGATGCCCAAAGGCGTAGACACCTCCGACCTTCGCCGTCGTATGCACCGACAGATGCGCGCGTGGAAAGAGTCGGGTTGGCTAGACGAACGGGCCGCAGCGTGGGGCTTGCCTTGAGAGGCGCGCTGGAAAGCTACAATCCGAACCGATTCGCTCGCTTTTTTTTTGCATGTCATCTTTCACTACGATCTCTAACGCCAGCGCTCTCGTCGTTGGAGCCAATCGCGGCATCGGTCTCGAATTCGTCCGCCAACTATTGGAACGCTTGGAGTTCAATCGCATTTTCGCTACGTATCGCCAAGCTGATGCCTCAGCCACACTACTAGATTGGTCTGCGCGACACCCCGACCGGCTGCACTGCCTCAAGCTCGACCCAACCGTAGAGCCAGAGATTGAAGCAGGTGTCCGCGCTATCCAGTCGGCAACTCCAAAGCTTCATTTAGCGATCAACTGCGTGGGCTTTCTGCATGACGACACTGTTCGACCCGAGAAAAGTCTGCGCCAGATCGATGCAGTTCAACTCGCCCGCTACTTCGAGGTCAATAGCATCACGGGTATCGTTCTTGCCAAACACCTGTTTCCGTTGCTGAAGCACGGCGATCGCTCGGTCTTCGCCAGCCTCTCAGCCAAACTGGGCAGCATCGGCGATAACGGTCTGGGCGGTTGGTACGGCTATCGAGCCTCCAAAGCCGCTTTGAATATGTTCGTGCGAACAGCAGCCATTGAATATAGGCGCAAGCGATCGCGAGCTATCCTCGTCACCCTCCACCCCGGCACCACCGACACGCGCCTGTCTAAACCGTTTCAAAGCAACGTCCCTCCCGAGAAGCTTTTCTCAGTGGAACGTACTGCGCGTCAACTTTTGAGCGTGATTGACGGACTGGAAGATGCTGACAGCGGCCATTTCTTTTCGTGGGACGGCAGTCGTTTGCCTTGGTGAGTTGAAAACTGAGAGGGAGGCGATCGCGGCTGGGAGGATTCTCAGGGAAGAGGCGATCGACCTCAAAGCTCTATTTCACAAGCGACAGAAGCATCTCCGACTTCAACTTATTGCGTGAATAAGGAAAAGCTTTCACTC
>JBCBTL010000700.1:0-2075 GCA_039818705.1 Cyanobacteria bacterium J06639_1 | reverse complement strand
CGGTCTCAATGGCGATACATCGGAGGTACAGCCTCTGGTGATGGATTTCGATTTCGTCTCTTCCCCTCGCTTCAGTCCGAACGGCGACTCTCTGAGCTGGTTGAGCTGGGAACGGACGCAGATGCCGTGGGATGGCTCGCAGGTTTGGGTGGCAAAGGTTGCCGCAGACGGCTCGCTTAAGGACGTGCAGTGCGTAGCGGGCAACTCGCGCGAGTCGATTTTTCAGCCGGAATGGTCGCCGGATGGGGTGCTGCATTTTGTCAGCGATCGCTCGGGATGGTGGAATCTGTATCGCTATCAGGCCGGACAGGTGGAGACGCTGTGCGACATGGAAGCAGAGTTTGGCCTACCGCAGTGGGTGTTCGGCATGTCCACCTACGGGTTTGCCAGCCGCGATCGCATCGTCTGTGCCTACAGCCAGAATGGCCTCCAGCACCTCGCCCTCCTCGACACCACATCAAAAGAGCTATCGCCAATTTCTGCACCCTACATCAGCATCAGTAGCTTGCAGGTGGGAGCGGAGTTTGCAGCATTTGTCGGCGCTTCCACAACGACCGTTCCCGCAGTCGTCAAATTGAATTTAGCCACGGGCAAGTGTGAAGAGGTGCGACAAGCGATCGCCTTCGATCTCGACCCAGCTTATCTCTCGCAGCCGCGGGCCATCGAGTTTCCCACCACCGATGGCGCGACCTCCCAAGGGTTCTACTATCCCCCCACCCATCCCGACTACGCCACGCTCGGGAAACGTCAGCCGCCGCTGCTGGTGAAAAGTCACGGCGGGCCTACTGGAGCGGCTTCGGCGGCACTCGATTTGCGCACGCAGTATTGGACGAGTCGCGGGTTTGCGGTGTTGGACGTGAACTACGGCGGTAGCACGGGGTTCGGACGGGCGTATCGCGATCGCCTGCTCGGGAAATGGGGGGTCGTAGATGTAGACGATTGCGCCAACGGAGCCAAGTTTTTGGTGGAGCGCGGGTTAGTCGATGGCGATCGCTTGGTTATCCGAGGCAGCAGTGCAGGGGGGTACACCACGTTGGCCGCGCTGACCTTTCGCGATGACTTCAAAGCAGGGGCGGTGTACTACGGCATCAGCGACCTTGAAGGGTTGCTGCGCGATACTCATAAGTTTGAAGCGCGGTATTTCGACTCGATTGTCGGGTTGCATCCCAAAGAGCGAGAGACCTACGTGGCGCGATCGCCCATTCATCACGCCGAGCGCCTGGCGTGCCCCGTTATCTTCTTCCAGGGCAGTGAAGATGTCGTCACTCCGCCCGAACAAGCGGCGAGCATGGCCGCAGCGCTGCGCTCGCGGGGAATTCCCGTGGCTTATCTCGAATTTGAAGGCGAACAGCACGGATTTCGACGGGCTGAGACGATTCAACGGTGCTTAGAAGCCGAACTGTATTTCTACGCCCGCATGTTCAAACTAAGACTGCCAGACTCTATCGAGCCTGTAGATATCGACATTTGAAATAGCGCCAGTTCGCGTTCCTCCCCGAATTCGTCCCTACCTGACACGTCTCTACCCGATATGCTCCCGTAAAGAGGGGATGGAGAATGCGACGAACAGATCCCTCTCGCCATTGGCTTCGCCGCGAGCTAGTATGTGATCCGCGCTTGCGTTGCTTGCTGGCGAACTCGTCGAGATGCGGTCTTTGTATCGTTTCTGTGCAAATACTTTACATTTCTACAGGAAATCGGAGTATGGTGGGTAAAGCAAACGCATAGCTTCGGCCTGTAAAGTTGCGTCTTCGGTGGGGTGTGTTGGAGTTCCAGCAGGCATTCACACCGCATGTGCCCGGTTTGGGAGCGACTTGAGAGGCTGCACCATACCCGAGGACACCATGTCAGTTAATTTTGCCGAATTAGGTCTGAAGCCCTTCCTGCTGGAGGCTTTGGCCGCAGAAGGTTTTGAATCGCCTACCGATATCCAGCGCGAAGCCATTCCGTTACTCATCGAAGGCCGAGACGCGATCGCTTGCGCCCGCACCGGCACCGGAAAGACCGCTGCGTTTACGCTGCCTCTAATCAATAATGTCGATCCCGAGACGCGCGCCGTTCAGATGTTGGTGCTC
>JBCBTL010000699.1:0-2077 GCA_039818705.1 Cyanobacteria bacterium J06639_1 | reverse complement strand
TCATCGTTCTTTTTCTATGAGTGCAGCTCCTCAAGAGCGGTCGCCCGCTTCGCCAGCTTCAGATGGGTCTAGTACAGCCATCGATCCTCGCGATTTCGATCGTTCGATCTCGCTGCGGTTCGCCCTCATCGTCCCGTTTGCCATTCCCATCGTCGCGATCGTGGTGCTGACGGGGTGGTTTTCGTTTCGCAGCGGCCAGGAGGCGGTGGACGAAGTTGCCAAACAGCTCAGCCAGCGCGTGACGGATAGCGTGGAAAGTCGGGTACGTGCCTTTGCCGATACCCCGCACGTCTTTTTAGAAATTAATCGAGCGGCAGTTCTCACCAACAATCTCGACCTGAACGATTTCGAGAGTTTAGAACGCTACTTTTGGCGGCAGGTGCAGCTCGTCGATCCGGTCAGCACGTTCTATTACGGCGATCGCGATGGCAACTTCGTGTTGACGCGGGTTGATGAAGTGGCGCAGACCTACGTGCGCGATCCTTCCACCGCACCTCTGCGCGAAATCTACCGGCTCGACGAGAGAGGCCAGCGGGTCGAGTTAATTTCTAGCAGTCGCTACGACCCGCGCGAACGTCCCTGGTACGAGACTGCCGAAGCGATTGGCTCGGCAACGTGGTCGCCCGTTTATTTGTTTGCCGCAGCGCCCGTCCTCGGAATTACACCCGTCGTGCCCATTTACGAAGACGGTACGGATATTCTGCAAGGGGTGATGGCCGTCGATATCACGTTGGAGCAGCTCAGTGAATTCTTGGCCGGGCTGGATATCAGTCAGTCGGGACGCGCTTACATCGTCGAGCCTTCCGGTGCGTTGATTGCCAGTTCTGCGACCGAACAACCGTTTATCGAAACGACTTCGGGCAAACGCGATCGCCTGTTGGCCTCCAACAGTCGCGATACCTTAGTCAACGGTACGGCGCAGTACTTGCATCAGCGCTTTGAGGATCTGGCGACGGTCGAGCGATCGCAGCAGTGGCAAACTGACATCGCCGGGGATACTCACTACTTACAAGTTGCTCCCCTCAGCGACGGGCGCGGCATTAACTGGCTGCTAGTGGTTGCCATTCCGCAAGCCGACTTGATGCAGTCGGTGTACGCTCAGGCGCGCACGACCGTGCTGCTGTGCGTGGTGGCGATCGCGGCGGTTATTGCCACGGGAGCGATCGCGGCTCGCTGGATTTCGCGACCGATTTTGCGGTTGAGTCGAGCGACGGAGTCGATTTCTCAGGCTGTCACAACAGCGGGGCGCAATCGCGAGTGGATTGGTGACGTACCTGTCGCTGGAGTCCGAGAAGTGCGGGGGCTGGCTCACGCCTTTAATTTGATGGTGGGCAAACTGCGGGAGTCGTTTTCAGATCTCGATCGCGCCCGCGATGCCCTCGAACAGAGGGTTGAAGCCCGCACCACCGACCTGCACCAAACCATGCTGCGGGAACGGGCGTTACTCAAACAGCTAGAGCGAGCCAACAAGCAGCTCCAGCACGCTGCCAACATCGACAGCCTCACCCAAATTGCCAATCGCCGCCAACTGGATGATTACCTGAACCGCATTTGGACGAATCTGACCAACCAATCGGGAGCGATCGCCCTTGTTTTGTGCGATATCGACTTCTTCAAGGCCTACAACGACACTTACGGCCACCAAGCAGGAGATACGTGCTTGCGCCGCGTGGCGGAAATTCTCGAACAAGCCGTCAAGCGTCCGGCAGATTTGGTGGCTCGCTACGGCGGGGAAGAATTCGCGATCGTGCTCCCCGAGACTCCCCTGGCTGGGGCAGTTCAGGTGGCCGAACGCATCCGCGCTCAGCTAAAGTCAGCCGCAATTCCCAACGTTGGCTCCCAGGTCAGCCAGTTCGTAACGATTAGTTGTGGCATCGCGCGCCTCGTTCCGAGCGCCGAAAATTCGTCTCTGAAGCTACTCGATCAGGCCGATCGCGCGCTGTACCAAGCCAAATCGGAAGGACGCGATCGCGCGGTCTGCGCTCCTGAAGCGTTGGCTCATACCAAATCCGTGTAACTTACCCCCGAAACGTTTAGAATGGAGCTATGCCTAGAAAACTCCATCTCGAAAGTCACT
>JBCBTL010000698.1:0-2080 GCA_039818705.1 Cyanobacteria bacterium J06639_1 | reverse complement strand
CGTCGGCTGGCGAGCCGTTCCGGTCAAGCCCGACGCGCTCGGCCCGGTGGCGCGCGGCAATCAACCCGCGATCGAGCAACTGGTTCTCTCCCATCCCTCGCTTCGAGATGACGAACTAGAGCGATCGCTTTACATCCTGCGCAAGCGTCTCTACAAGCACCTGAAAGCTCAATTCGGAGCGGACGGATTCTACGCGGCCTCATTCTCCAGCCGCACGATCGTCTACAAAGGCATGGTGCGATCGGCGGTGCTGGGCGAGTTCTACCACGATTTGGTCAACCCCAATTTCGTCTGCTCCTACGCCACCTATCACCGTCGTTTCAGCACCAACACGCTCCCGAAGTGGCCGCTCGCCCAGCCGATGCGCTACCTCGGGCACAACGGCGAAATCAACACCTATCTCGGCAACGTCAACTGGATGACCGCACGAGAAAGCACGTTTTCTAACAGCACGTTGGCCGACGCGCTCGAAGATCTGAAGCCGATCGTCGATATCTCCGCCAGCGACTCGGCAGGTCTGGACAACGCCCTAGAACTCCTGATTCAGTCCGGCTACGAGGCCACCGAAGCCCTCGCCGTGATGATTCCCGAGGCGTATCAAAACCAGCCCGAACTGGAGAATTATCCCGAAATTACAGCGTTCTACGAGTTCTTCAGCGGTCTGCAAGAACCCTGGGACGGCCCCGCCCAAGTCGTGTTCTGCGACGGCAAAACCATCGGGGCGCTGCTCGATCGCAACGGTCTGCGTCCGGCGCGCTACGCGATCGCCAATGACGGTCGGGTGTTCGTCGGCTCGGAAGCGGGCGTGATGGATCTCAACGACGCCGACATCGTAGAAAAAGGTCGCCTCGGCCCCGGCCAAATGCTGGCGGTGGACATGCGCTCCGGCCAAGTGTTGAAAAATTGGGACGTAAAGCAGCGGATGGCCGCGCGCAAGCCCTATCGCGCCTGGTTAGACGAACATCGCGTGCCCATGCTGCCCGCCACGTTCGCCCCGCAGGTGGAGCTAACGGAAGCCGAACTGGTCAAGATGCAAACGGCCTTCGGGTTCTCCCTCGAAGACGTGGAAATGATCGTCGAGGCGATGGCTCAGAAGGGCAAAGAGCCGATTTTCTCGATGGGCGATGACGCTCCTCTAGCCGTTCTTTCGACCCAACCTCACCCGCTTTACGACTACTTCAAGCAGCGGTTCGCCCAGGTGACCAATCCGGCGATCGACCCGCTGCGGGAAAGCTTGGTGATGTCGCTCGATACGTTTTTGGGCGCGCGCGGCAACGTGCTCGAACCCGAAGCGAAAGACGCGCGCTTGCTGCACCTCAAGAGTCCGGTGCTGAACGAAGCCGAACTGGAGACGGTGCAGAATTCCGGCTTCAACGTCGCGAAACTGTCCATTTTGTGGGCGATCGCCGACGGCCCTGCCGGACTGAAAGCCGCCATTTCTAACCTGTGCGAGCAAGCAGAAGCCGCCGTGCGCGACGGTGCTGAGATCGTGTTGTTAAGCGATCGCGGCCTCAACGCCGAACACGCCTTCATTCCGCCCCTGCTAGCCGTTGGCGCAATTCACCACCACCTCATCGGAGCCGGACTGCGCCTGCAAACCTCGATCGCGGTCGAAACGGCGCAGTGCTGGAGTACCCACCATTTTGCATGCTTGATCGGCTATGGCTGCGATGCCATCTGCCCGTATCTCGCCTACGAAACCGCGCGGCAGTGGTGGCACAAGCCCAAAACGCAAGCCCAAATCGAAGCGGGCAAAATCGAAGCTCAGTCCCTCGAAGAAGTGCAGTTGCAGTACCGCGCTGCCGTAGAAGCGGGACTGCTCAAAATTCTCTCCAAGATGGGCATTTCGCTGGTGTCCAGCTACCGCGCCGCCCAAATCTTCGAGATCATCGGCCTCAACTCCGACGTAGTCGACTTGGCCTTCCGAGGCACGGTGTCTCGCGTTGGCGGTCTGACCCTGCCCGATTTGGCAAACGAAGTCCTTTCGTTCCACCAGCAAGCTTTCCCCGAACTGCAAGCCCGCAAGCTGTTCAACTACGGCTTCATCCAGGCGCGACGCAAGGGCGAATTCCACATCAAC
>JBCBTL010000697.1:0-2082 GCA_039818705.1 Cyanobacteria bacterium J06639_1 | reverse complement strand
AGCGATCGCGCGATCGCTACCGCCCCAATTCCGAGCAGCACGACGACAAACCCTAAGCCGAGCCACAGCACGCTACTCCACCAGCCCAGCGCTTGCATCCAGCCCCCCAACCGCTGCCAGAGCGAGGCCAATCCGCTAAATAGCCAGGCAAATGTAGTCCCGAACCATGCTGCGATCGGTGGCGGCAGCAGTCCGGCAAACCACGTCCAAAACGCTTTGAGGGCGCTGAACGGCTCGGTGTCCGAAAGCGTGGGAGGGAGGAGGTCGCGTCCGGGCACGGGATCGATGAGAAACCACCCGTAGGTGGGCAAAAAGATCTCGACCAGCGTGCTGGCATCGGTGCTGGAAACGACGTAGTAGCCCGTGAATGGGTTGAACTGTCCGGGTTGGAAGCCCGCCACCAAGCGAGCCGGAATGCCTTGCGATCGCAGCATCACCGCCAACGCTGTCGAAAACTGCTCGGCGCGACCTCCGTCCCGCTCGAACAAAAACTCGCTGGTCACTTCGCGATCGCGGTCAATTGGCGGGGTGGGTCGAAGGCGATAGTTTTGCTTGAGATACTGCCCCAAAATGAGGGACTTATCGAAGGAATTGTCGCCTTCGGCCATCACTTCGGCGGCTAGGTCTGCAATGCGCGGGTCGAGGTCGTCCGGTAGCTGTAGGTAATGCGTGCGAGTCGTGTCGTCGAGCGCGATAATGGCTTCTTTCAGGCGAGTGCGATCGCGTCTCGGCACGCGCGAAATCACCGAAAACGTGAGTCCTTCGGGCAAACCGACTGGCGATCGCAGATTCCCTTCAGCATCGAGACCGATTTTGGGAGAGGGAAAAATGAGGGTTCTAGGAGCCTGGACTGACGGGATGGTGCTGGGGAGAGGGTAGACGACCGTGTAGGTCTGCACCACCTGCTCTTGGGGCAGTCGAGACAGTGGCGATCGCAGTAGGAATCGACCGGAGGCCGAGCGATCGAGGGTCACGGCATCGTCGCGGCGAGAAATTTGCCATTCCGTCCCCGTGTAGCGATCGAACGCCACCATACGCCAGAACGAAGGAGCTTGCGATCGCACCCGCAGCACCGTGCGCGGCTCGATTTGCACGCGCCCGACCAAGCCTAAATCCAAGCGGTTGCTGAAGCCGAAATAGGTGTCGATGGTCGCTTCACCGTTCCCCGATTGCAGCAGTTCGTCCAGTTGAGCGTCGCTGAGGTCGCCGCTGTCGAGCAAGTTACTACTCGACAAGCCAGGATTGAACACTTGCGAGCTGTCGAAATCATCGGGCAAGCTCAGCGAGCCGCTCACCGGCAGCATCTGAATTTGAAAGCCGGGCAGACGGGGCATCGCCAAGAAAAGTCCCAGCCCGATCGCGATCGCCAACCCGCTCAGACGAACGACCTCGAATCCAGATAGTCCCCAGCGACGGGGCGGCCAAAATTGGACGGGTAGCCCCAGTTGCGATCGGTAGTCCAGCATCAAGCAGGGCAGCGCGATCGCCAAAAACACCACCAAAAACGGCGCAAACGTGAGGGTTTGGCTGAGCGTCGCCGATACTGCCAGCAAAATCAGGCCGATGAGGGTGGAATAGCCGAGGTCTTTGCGACGGGGCAGGTCGAAGCTGTGCAGCACTTGAAGCTGAATGAGTAGTTCTGCCAGGACGAGGCGAGTGTCGTTGAGCTGGCCGAACATGCGGGTAAAAAAGAGGGCGAGAATGCCCAGCATGGCGAAGGCCAGGAACGTCTTGAACAGCCAGTTATTTTTGCGGCGGCGGTGCCAGCTCCACCACGCCCCAATGCCACCCAAAGGCACTGCCCACAGGCTATTCGCCGTTCCCGCCGCGACATCGGTCGCCACGATGCCGACCGATACCAAAAGCTGCACGCTCACCCGCAGGGGAATTGATTCTTCGGTCTGGACGGGTCGCTGTTGGAATGCCCGCACGCGATCGCGCATCGCCCGCCATCGCGATCGAGCTTCCTCCTTCGGAGCGTTCGTCGAAGTCACTGTAGAACTACCCTCTGCTGCAAGTCACGACGCACCTTGGGGAATGGCCGAAAGCATTTTTGCTCGGCACCGTGCGTTGCTCGATACT
>JBCBTL010000696.1:0-2083 GCA_039818705.1 Cyanobacteria bacterium J06639_1 | reverse complement strand
CCCGGATGAAAATCTTCCGTTTTTTCCCGATCGCATCTCCAACGGTTTAGCAGTGGGCGTTCCCGGTACGGTGATGACTTGGGAAACGGCTTTGGCGCGCTACGGCACGATGTCGCTAGCGGACACTCTCGCCCCCGCGATCGCTCTGGCTGAAGACGGGTTTGAGGTGGATGCCACGTTCGCCCGCCAAATCGAACGCAATCAATCGCGATTCTCGGCGTTTAGTTCCACGCGATCGCTTTACCTACCCAACGGTGAAGTGCCCGCAGTGGGAACGACATTTCAAAACCCCGACATGGCTCGGGCGTATCGTGCCATTGCCCAGAACGGCTCCAATGTCTTCTATCGCGGCGACATTGCAAACGCGATCGTCCGCACGGTCAACGCACCGCCCATCGTTCTCGATCCGCCTTTTCCCGTTCGCGCGGGGCGGATGACCCTAGCTGACCTCGATCGCTATCACCTGCGGGTGCGGCCTCCTGTTTGTACCGAGTATCGCGATCGCCGAATTTGCGGGATGGGGCTGCCCAGCAGCGGCGGCCTCACCAGCCTCGAAGTGTTGAATATGTTGGCTGAGGACGAGCTATCTGAAATGGAGCGGGCTGAAGCTTTGCACCTGCTACTCGAAGCCGAACGCCTCGCCTTTGCCGATCGCAATGCCTACATCGGCGATCCCGAGTTTTTGGAAGTGCCCGCACGCGGGTTGATTGCGCCTGAGTTTGCAAAAGAGCGGCGATCGCTCATTCCCGAACGTGCATTTACATCGACTGACGATCGCGCCGAAGCTGGCAATCCATTTGACTTTCAGACCGACCCCAGCCCCAGCCTGCCTCCTGCCTTAGTGTCCCGAACTGAAGATCGAGAAGGGATTTCGACTACGCATCTGACGATCAGCGATCGTGAGGGCAACGTCGTGTCTTACACCCTCACCATCGAATCCACCGGCGGGTCTGGCATCGTCGTTCCCGGATATGGATTTATCCTCAACAACGAACTCACCGACTTCGACGCCACTAGCCCCCATCCCAACGCCCCCGAACCGGGCAAACGTCCCCGCAGCAGCATGGCTCCCACCCTTGTGTTCGAGCCGAGCGGTCGCATTATGGCGTTCGGCTCTCCTGGCGGTTCCACTATCATCACCACCGTGCTGGGGATCGCGGTTAACACCATCGATTTCGGCATGTCGCTGGACGAAGCGATCGCCGCCCCCCGTATCTCTCAGCGCAACAGCGGTGCGACCCGCGTGGATGGGACTTTTGCCGACACGCCCGACGGTCGAGCCTTGCGCGCGATCGGCCACGTCCTCGACGCTACCGATGAAATTGGCGCGGCTACGGGCATCGCGATCGACCCCGATGGCTCAGTACTAGCGGCGGCTGAACCCACGCGACGCGGCGGTGGTTCGGCTCGGGTGGTTGACCCTTGAAGGCGATCGCGCTCCCAAGACCAAAGTGATAGGGTCGCAGAAGCATCGGAGAGTTCCCATGAGTCATCGAGTGGCGATCGCCTACTGCACCCAGTGTCGTTGGCTGCTGCGCGCGGCGTGGATGGCACAGGAGTTATTAACTACGTTCGATGGCGACATCGCCGAACTAACATTGCAGCCCGGAAGCGGCGGTATTTTCGAGGTTCGTGCGGACGACACCCTCGTCTGGTCGCGAAAAGCCGAAGGCCGCTTTCCCGAAATCACCGAACTCAAACGACGGGTGCGAGATGCGATCGCTCCAGATAAATCCCTCGGTCACTCTGATAAGAAACAGCCAGACGAGTAAAAAACAGCCAGATCTGGACATCAGCGAGCGTCACGCAAGACCGATGCTTTAACCCTCTCGATCTAGGCATTTTCGAGCGCAATTTTGACATTAAAAACCTAGATTTTGGATCTTCAATGAAGAAAAGGGCGAGTGTATGGTTCAACGGGAATTACCTAAATCGCGAAGACTGCCCCGGAGATGGTGGGGTGCGCTTCCGCTGACCCCGTATGTCGTTCTCTTTCTATGGACGGTAGGCGTACGTATTGCCGAGGCGGTCTCACCCCCTTTGTCGCGATGTACCCAGCAAAGTACAGATTGCGATTGGTTAG
>JBCBTL010000695.1:0-2085 GCA_039818705.1 Cyanobacteria bacterium J06639_1 | reverse complement strand
CGATCGCCTCTCTCAAACAGCACCCCTACGATCTCATCTTCATGGACGTGCAGATGCCCGAGATGGACGGCTTAGAAGCCACCCGCCGCATCCGCCAGGATTTCGCTGCCGAAGCACAGCCTCGCATCGTCGCCATGACGGCCAATGCGACTGCAGGCGATCGCGACGGATGTTTGGCTGCTGGAATGGATGACTACATCAGCAAGCCCGTCCGCCCCGACGACCTCGCCCGAATGCTGCATTCTCACATCTCGACTCCTCACATCCCCAATCCTATGACCCTCAACCCAACCGCTTCTCTCCCACTCGATGCCAATGCGGCCATCGACCGCGACGTGCTGGACGCGCTGCGGGAGGCTGTGGGGGGCGAGGATGCGGATGCATTCGTGCTGGAAGTCATTGCCGAATTTCTCGACCTGGCGCCTCAGCATCTTGCGGGCATTCGCGAAGCGATCGCCGCAAATGCCCCCGACCATCTGCGCCATCACGCCCACACCCTCAAATCCACCAGCGCCACAGTGGGGGCTTCCGAACTGGCCGACCTCTGTTTGGAGTTGGAAACTCAAGGGCGATCGGGTCACCTTCCCGAGGCAGACGAACTCGCCGTTCTCAACGCGAGCTTCAGCCGCACTCGCGCCGCCCTACAAGCCATGCTTCCAGCTAACGCTTCTGCACGAGCAACTGCATAAACACCGCGATGGGTGTCTACTACTGTTTGTCTAATGCCTTTGAATGCGAGCCCAGACTGACGGCAAGGCCGAACTGAGCAGAACGGGCTGAAACGACCGACAGACCGCGTTCGAGCAGCGATCGCGGCGGCAAACCGTTCGAGCGATCGCGATCGCGACGGACTTGCGATCGCGATCGCTGTCCGTTACCAACAAACGCGAGACAGTAGCTTCATAGCAGTTGACCCACCTTTGCAGGAGGTCATGCCTCATGAAGTGTTCCAGTTCTCCAGTTCCATTTAGATCTCGCGGCGGGCTTCGGTCGGCTCGCTCCCGTTGGGCGATGACGGCACTCAGCGTTGCAGTCGCCTTCACCTCGGCTCCCGTATTCTCGAACCTAGCTGCCATCGAGCGATTCTCTGAATTGCAATCGCGCGGCAGTGGCGATCGCAAACGAGTGCCCGTCACCGTAGCGATCGCCCTTGATGCCCAAGCCTCCTCAGCCACCATGATGGCCGAGCCCGTCAGGCCAAAACGCTGAAGTTACAGCACTAAGTCTTTACCATTCAAAGTTTTCGAGCGACGCGCTCGGTGGGACTTCCAACCGAGCTAGGGTTTCTCCGCGAACGGGTTGGTACGCAGCAGCCGTCGAGCTGCGCGAGGTTCGATCGCCCAGACCCAGAATGCAGACGGTATCCGGCTGTATTAAGCAAAACGTCAAGCGCTATCGCTACCGAGCTATGCGTCTGACTGAAACGGAACCCTCGTCGCTCGTCAAGCGTCGTCCCCGTGCGTGGCATCTGGCGCGGGGACTTTTCTCATCCGAGTTTGCCAGTCGCTCCTCGCGACTGCGAGCAGACTTCACGCGCACTCGTTCGAGAAGATTCGGACGGAGAGAGAGGGATTCGAACCCTCGAACGAGTTGCCCCGTTACAGCATTTCCAGTGCTGCGCCTTCAACCACTCGGCCATCTCTCCAGGCACGTTTCAGACGTTCTCGACCCGCTGGCCGAACGCTGTCTAAATCTGCGGCTTTGATATCCTAGCAGACCACCGTCCCCCCTCGCCCAACCAGCAGAAAACCTCGGCGCAGCTCTCCACTACGCCGAGGCTAGATTTCCCTACATCAACCGACTCTCAACGTCTGACTCAGTTGGCCTCATCCGCGATCGCGTTCGGTTCGCTCCCATTCAGCGAGACCTTGACCGTGCGAGTGGCATTCGTTTTCGGCAGCGTCACCGTCAGCACGCCATTGGTGTAGTCCGCCGCAACGCTTTCGGTGTCGATGGTGCCGGGAAACTTAAGGCCGCGACGAAATTTGCCACCGCCGTACTCCCGATAGTGAACCTTTGCCCCTTCAGGAACGTCAGCCGCGATCGCTCCGCTCACGCTTAAGGTCTGAGGTGTGGCTTCAATCG
>JBCBTL010000694.1:0-2088 GCA_039818705.1 Cyanobacteria bacterium J06639_1 | reverse complement strand
ATTCCCCGCAGTACCCCCCACACGAACTCCCCTTGGTGCTGGAGGCGAATGCAGTCGCGGCGAAACCGAATGGTCTGGCTCGACTGCGACAAATCCACCGCGTCGAGTGGCGTGAAGACTTCTAAATAGGCGTCTTTAGCGATCGTCAGCCCCGGAGCCAGTTCGGGCGCCCAAAACCCGATCGACACGCTGCCGTCCGGACTACAGTGCATCCCCAACTGAGCGGCGATCGCTCGCGCCTTGCCGAACAGCGTTTCATCCGACTGCTCGATATCCTCCACCCAGCTCAGCAGCTCCTGCGTCGCATCGAGGTCGAGTGAAATGGGGCTGTGAAGATCGCGCTCGACAGCGGCTGTTGCGCCAGACTCCGCCTCCGCGCGGCGGTCTGACGAAATTGTGGCGGTTGTCAGCGCTTCGAGTCGATCCAACATAGTGTCCTCATAGTTCGGGGCGATCGCGGGGAGGCCGTGGGGCAATCGTCGCGCGTCACAAGCTTACTCGCGTTCGAAAACGCCAGAGCAAGCGATGCAATCATGCGACTGAAATGATGGCGCGAGCTACAGCGCGATCGGCAAGTTTGCCTTCGTTAAATGCAAAGACTTTCTCATCATGAATCGAAATCCGAACGGTTTGAATCCACCTTTTGATGGATGTGCGATCGCTCTCCCGACCGATTCGGTCCCAACTTTTGAACCTTTATATTTATGTCGTATTGCTTGCCAAAAGATGGAGGCTGGCTCGCTGGAGACAAGACATTTGATGACGGTTCGACAAGGAGTCCGAGGAACGTGAATCAGCCATCGTCTTTAGTCATTCTCTATCATCGCGAACCCTACGATGAGGTTCGTCGTGACGGCAAGGTGTCTTATCAGGAAAAGAAAAAGCCCAACGGCATCGTCCCAACGCTGAAAAGCTTCTTTCTCAACGCCGAGCGCGGCACGTGGATCGCGTGGAAACAGGTCACTACCCGCCAGCGCGAAACCTTCCAAGAAAAAATCTCCGTCGGGGATGGCGACACCCGCATCGTGCGGCGCATCCCCCTCAGCTCTCAAGAAGTGCGCGACTTTTATCACATCACCTCAAAAGAGGCATTTTGGCCGATTTTGCACAGTTTCCCCAGCCAGTTCACCTACGACTCCGCCAACTGGGAGAACTTCAAATACATCAATCAGCTTTTTGCTGACGCCGCCTGTGAAGAAGCGGACAATGATGCCTTCATTTGGATTCACGATTACAACCTGTGGCTAACCCCTTATTTCATTCGCCAAAAACTGCCTAACGCTCGCATCGCCTTTTTCCACCACACCCCATTTCCCTCCGCCGATATCTTCAACGTCTTGCCCTGGCGACAGGCGATTGTAGATAGCTTGCTCTGCTGCGACCTGCTCGGATTTCACATTCCCCGCTACGTCGAAAACTTCGTCTCTGCTGCGGGCAGTATTCGTCACATCGACGTGCTCGAACGCAGCGAAGTGGATGAGAATGCTTTCGTCAAACTCGGCTCGGCACTAGCACAGCGGCAGATGACGACGCAGGTGAAACATGGCGATCGCCTCGTTCACCTCAACGCATTTCCCGTCGGCACGAACCCCACCACCATCGCTGAAATCCTCGCCAAACCCGAAACCGAGCAGCGCATCGCCAAAATCCGCGAAGAGGTGGGCGATTGCAAACTCATCCTCTCGGCGGGACGGGTGGACTACGTAAAAGGCACGCGAGAGCTGCTGCTCAGCTATGAGCGCCTGCTAGAGCGGCGACCCGAGCTGCACGGCAAAGTGATGCTAGTCAACGTGTCGGTAGCCGCAGCGGAGGGGATGCGGGTGTATCGCTCGTACCGCCAGGAAATCGAGCAGCTCGCCGGACGCATCAACGGACGGTTTTCCACGATGAACTGGGTGGCCATTCGCCTGTTCACCAAGCCGCTGCCGTTTGAAGAGATGGTGGCGCACTACCGCGCCGCCGACATCGCCTTCGCCAGAGTACGCACTTACATCGACACCTTCGGCACCTGCGAGTTCGTCCACGTGCCCATCGTCAGAGACAGCCTCAAAGTCGGCCGCATCTCGGGCTGCATCACCAAGGCGAATG
>JBCBTL010000693.1:0-2091 GCA_039818705.1 Cyanobacteria bacterium J06639_1 | reverse complement strand
GGAAATGTTTGAGACATAACACCCTTTGAGGATCGCCATAATACTAATAATTCCTAATCTCTTGATTCCCATGTTTCGCCTGTGTTGACAACACTCTCAAACAGTAGTTGAGCCTAAAACTGCCTATTTTCTCAGTTTTGTTCCTGCAGAAAGGAATGTACGAGATTGGGTTCCGTCTGCAAGCTTAACTATTCGGCTCAGTGGAAGAAGCGAGAATAACGGGTGTTCGTGATTGTTAGCCGACATACTTCTTCTAACACATAAAGCCACCTGTCTTTATCTATCCGAATCCCTTTCCTGCCATCCTTTCAGTCCACACCATCACCTCCCCTTGGCTATTTCCAGCGGCGATCGCCCCTCCTGAAGGGTTCCAAGCGAGGCAAGAGAATCCGGCGGCTGTACCTTCAAGGACTTGGGAGAGGTGACTAGCTTTATGCCAGAGGCAAAGCCAGCCATCTTCGGCAGCGGAGGCAAGAAGAGTTGACTGGGGTTGGAAAGCGATCGCTCTGACCATGCCCTGATGTACGTCCAACATCTGAGCATTCCAGCCGCGCGACGGATCGCGGTCTTTTGTCCAGACGATAACGTCTTCACCACTGATAGAAGCCAAAAGGGGCGCACCAACAGCTTTTTGGGGCATTGACCAGGCGAGCTGCCGGACTTTGCCAGAGAAGCCTTGCATGCGCCAGGGGTAGGGACTATCCCCCTCCCACATTATGAGGGAGCGATCGTTACAGCCGGAGGCAAGGTAGGAGCCATCGGGTGACCAGGCGATCGCTCCACTGGCTCCTCCAATTTCTCGCACGGTTGGGTCCTCGTCCCAGTCACGTCGCTGCCAGGTTTGGATGCTCTGATTGCCGCTGAGGGAGAGGCGATCGCCCTGCGGATGCCATGCTAAGTCGAGCACCGAGGAGAACTCGAAGTTTAGGGTGGTGATGACGGATTGGGTGGTAGCATCCCACACCTGGGAATAGCGCCCAAGGTTGAAGGCGAGTTCCGGGTGTCGGGGATTCCATTGCAGGCGATCGATCCAAGCACGGGCGTGCTCCAGAGTCGTCAACAAGACGGGTGTACTGTCATCCAGTCGCCAGATCCACACGGTTCCCGACTGTCCCCCTGCCGCCAGAAAAGCACCATTGGCAGATATCGCCAATGCATCCACGGATTCTCCCTGCGCCTCCTGCAACGCAGTCATTTCACCCGTATTCTTGTCGTGCCGCATCACTTCTCCTGCGGCAGAACTGGCGAAAAGCCATGCTCCGTCAGGTGACCAGGCGATCGCCGTCACGTAATCCGATAATGTCGTGTGCCACAAGTGTTTGAACTGTTTCTGTCTATTGGATTTAGGCATGAGCGGTAGTCACAAGTTTTCTGCCCCCAGGATTGTTGCTGGGTTAGGTAGGTATCGCTCTAAAGCGCCATACGGAACCTATCTAAGATCCAAAATTGCATCACTGGCTCACCAGACAATCCCGAAAGCTCTCCGCTAGGTTCATTTCTTCTAGATTGCGACCGATGAAAACCAGCTCATTCTTGCGGGGCTCGTCCGGTTTCCAGAGCCGATCCTGACAACCGTCAAACAGCATGTGAACTCCCTGAAAAACGTAGCGGTGGTTTTCTCCGGCAATGTTGAGGATGCCCTTCATCCGAAAAATGTTTGGGCCTCGATCTCGTAGAAGTTGACTGATCCAAGCGTTGAGCTTTTCTCCATCCAGTTCCCACGACTCGACCAGAGCCAAGGAACCCACGGTTTCGTCATGCTCGTGCGCTATTTCGTTGAGAAATTCTGGGTCAATTTGCAATGCGTTATTCAAGTCAAAAGCGTTAACCCCCAACAGAGCATCCATCTCGATTTGGGCGTCACGAGTGCGGTAAATTTTGGCGATCGCATTCATCCCTCGAATCCGCTGCTCCAGTTGAGCTAGCTCTTCTTCTGTTACTAAGTCAACCTTATTTAGCAAAATCACATCGGCAAAGGCAATTTGCTCCACGGCTTCTTCCGCTTCCCAGTGTTGCCAAATGTGACGAGCATCGACTACCGTCACCACCGCATCCAACTGAGCTTTCGCCTGTACCTCATCATCCATAAAG
>JBCBTL010000692.1:0-2099 GCA_039818705.1 Cyanobacteria bacterium J06639_1 | reverse complement strand
TTGCTGCGCGTACTGCGGCGAATCGAATCCTATCTGGATCGACTGGAGCGCCGGTTCCGAGCAGTCCCACATCGAAGACTGCCAGGTGTGCTGTCAGCCCAATCGCCTTTTCATTCACCTCGACGAGTTCGATTTAAGTGCCACAGTCGATAGCGATCCTTTGGAGTAGCGATCCCTTGGAAAAAGAAGGGGCAGCTTTCGAAGAGGGCTAGCT
Source organism: Cyanobacteria bacterium J06639_1 (assembly GCA_039818705.1). GTDB lineage: Bacteria > Cyanobacteriota > Cyanobacteriia > Thermostichales > PCC-7336 > JBCBTL01. The sequence goes on along the minus strand of JBCBTL010000692.1, from coordinate 1,885 downwards.
GAGGAGGTGCTGGTGCGCCCACAGGGCCGCTTGGGTGCGATCGCGCACGCCGAGCTGGCAGAAGATCGCCGTGAGGTGGTTTTTAATCGTGCCTTCAGTCAGGTGCAGAGCGGCGGCAATTTCGCGATTGCTGTGGCCTCGTCCGAGGAGGGCAAGAATCTCGCGATCGCAATCGGTAAATTCAGCTTGAATTTCATTGGTAGCACGACTGACTTGCGGCTTGAGCTGAGAGAACACTTTGGGCGCGATGGTGGGGCCGAGCTGACTGTAGCCGCGATGGAGGTGGCGGATAGCGGCAGCAACTTCGCGGGCGGGGGTGCTTTTGAGGAGATAGCCCAGCGCCCCGGCCTGTAAGGATTGAAAAATAAAGTCGTCGTCATCAAAGGTCGTCAGGACGAGAATCCGAATCCAAGGAAATTTGAGGTGGATCGTTTCCGTGGCGCAAACGCCATCGCAAATGGGCATACGCACGTCCATCAGAATCGCATCGGGCTGGGTTTGCTCGGCAAGGGCGATCGCTTCACCGCCGTGATTGGCTTCGCCGACGATCTCGATATCCGCTTCGAGGGCGAGCAGCGACGCTAGTCCTTGCCGGAAGATGGGCTGGTCGTCCGCCAGAATAATGCGAATCACGCTTCCACTCCTGGCAGTTGAATGTGAATAGAGGTTCCGTTGCCGGGCGTGCTAGAGACGGTCACGTGCGCCCCCATCAATTGAGCGCGCTCTTGCATACCGCGCAGGCCGAAACCAGAACTCGGCTCGGTCTGCTCGAAGCCAATGCCATTGTCGTGAAGCAGGATCTCGACTCCATCCGGTGTCACGTGGCCGCACAACCGGACGAACGAAGCACGGCTGTGCTTGCGGATATTTTCGAGCCCTTCTTTGAGAGTGCAGTAGAGCTGATGGCTGGTTTGCAAAGGCAGTTTGGGCAGATCGATATTGACTTCGATCGTGGCCTCGCAATCGTCGCGGAGATTGTCAACCAGGTGAGCCAGAGCCGTGTTGAGGTCAAAGTTTTCTTCGCGCATGGTGGCAACCGCACGACGCACGTCGCGAACGGATTGACTGGCGAGGTCTTTGGAGATGGCGATCGCCTGTCTCGCGCCATCGGCATTGCGTTCGAAGAGGCGCTGTGCCAGTTCGAGCTGCACGTCAAGAGACGTGAGCGTGTGACCGAGGGAATCGTGCATGTCGCGGGCGATGCGCGATCGCTCTAAATCGGCGGCGAGTATTTCCACCTCGCGCGCGAGCGCTGCGGCTCGGTAGCGACTCTGACGTTCGGAGACGACGGTCAAACACAAGAGCAAGATGAGGATGCTGAAGACCGTATAGACCGTGATGCTGTTGATGAGCGTGTCGAGAATGAGGACGTGCTGGGGAGCTTCTAACATCTCGTCAATGCGCCCTCGCACTTCAGCGAGTTGAGTCGGCATCCGCCACGCATACGCGCAATTCCAGAGGATGCCACCGGACACTGCCGTGACGATCGCCTCTCGGCGGTTGAGCAGAAAACACGTTTTGGCTAAATACAAATAGAGAAAGGGATCTAACCCCCAGTCTGTCAACAGGCGGGTGGGCAATAACAGGCCGATTTCTAACGCGATATAAGCTCGCCGTTGCCAGATCGAACGCGAATGAAAGGACGCGAAACTGAGTACGGTCAGGCATCCAAAGACAACTAACACCAAATAGTCTTGCGGCCCAACGTCATAAATCTCATCTGCATAAACAATCGGTAGGAGCATCCGCAGCGTCGCCAAGCCCAGAAAGACCCATTCGACATATCGCAATGCCTTCGGAATCGTACCGGCAATAACGGGCGGAACTGGGGGGTGGCGAGCATTCACGATCGCGATCGCCGAGAAACATTGCGCTCATCGTAAAT
>JBCBTL010000691.1:0-2102 GCA_039818705.1 Cyanobacteria bacterium J06639_1 | reverse complement strand
TAGATGATTCCAAAATCACCGAGCATTTTTTGCGTCGGTCTTTGTCGAGTTTGAAACGTAGAGTTTTGCCGAACAAATACAGTATACGTTCGTAGCAAGAGCTTCGAGCGAGACGAAACCGTTTGTTACAGAACAAATCTGTAGAATAGGCACGTCGATTGCGTGCCAACACTTGGTATTTTTTTACTCCAGTTGCGATCGCATTGGCTCCATGTCATTGAAATAATTTACTGTGCTGTTTTTTACTAATCAGCCTAAAGCAGTGTTTCTAATAGATAGAGTTCCAGAGGTGAGCCCGGTCTGGCAGAGTGGCTTATAGGGTCGCGATCGCCGCACAGGCTACAGCAATTGGCAGAGGACTGCACTTGAATGGTTTGGGCATTAATCGCCTGAATCGTATGCAGTGGTTGACTGATAAGGGATCGAGCAGTCCTGCTGCATGTCTGCACGAACACGTAGGTTTCGGGGCAACCGATTGTGAGAGGGGTGAAAGTGCGGATTTTGTCGGGGATCCTACCGTTTGGACTCAGCACTATAAGACGAGAGGCCGTTTTGTGGACGACGCGAGCGTCATCATCATCGGAGCAGGCATTGGCGGTTTAACGGCTGGCATTGCCCTGACTCAAGCAGGATACTCGGTAGAAATCTACGATCGCGTCTCCGAGCTGCGCCCGGTGGGAGCGGGGATTTCACTGTGGTCGAATGGCGTTAAGGTCTTAAACGCTTTGGGATTAACTCGACAGATGGCGGATATTGGCGGCTCGATGGAGCGGATGCAATATCTGAGCGCCACCGGAACGCTCCTGAACGATATCGATCTGCAACCGCTGGTGGCGCAGGTGGGTCAGTGCCCGTATCCTGTAGCGCGAGCGGATTTGCAGCAGATGCTACTGGACGCGTTTCCGGGGCAAGTTCACCTCAACGCGAAGTGCATCGGAGTAGATCAAACCGAGGATAAGGCGATCGCCGCCTTCGCAGACGGACGGCAAGCCACCGCAGATATCTTGATCGGAGCCGATGGGATTCGGTCTACCGTACGGGAATACGTGCTGGAAGAGGCGATCGCCCCTCGCTACGCCGGATATGTCAACGTCAACGGCCTCGTGCCCGCCAGTTCCGAACTGGCAGACGCACGCACTTGGGTTATCTACGTCGGCGACCACAAGCGCGCTTCAATGATGCCTGTAGGTGGCGATCGCTTTTATTTCTTTTTCGATCTACCGCTGCCGGAAGCCGCGCCGCCCCATCCTGATGGGGTTCGAGCGGAGCTGGAGACCGCTTTCGCGGGCTGGTGTCAGCCCGTGCAGAATTTGATTGCGGCGATCGCCCCCGACACCGCTAATCGCTTGCCGATTCGAGATGTGGGACCTTTGGAACGGTTCGCACGCGGTCGCGTAGTTCTCCTCGGAGATGCTGCCCACACCACCACGCCGGATTTGGGGCAAGGGGGCTGTCAGGCAACGGAAGACGCGATCGTGCTGGCACGGTGCTTGAAAGCTCATCTCAGCGTGACTGACGCGCTGAAACAGTACGAAGCCGATCGCGTGCCTCGCACGGGCAAGCTCGTGTTGAAAGCGCGACAGCGAACAGACGACATTCACGGCAAAGATCCAGCGGTGACGCAGAAGTGGTACGAGCAGCTAGCCAGCGAGCCGCCAGAGGCCGTCACGGGGGCGATCGCGAAAGTGATTCTAGGCGGGCCTTTGCACTAGCGCGGGAAGCGATCGCTCTATTGCTCCCGCAATTCCAGCTCCTGACTTCTCAGCTCGAACTTCAACTCCGCTTCTAACTCTTTGTTCAAAAAGAAATTCAAAAACGTCCGAATTAACGCCACGATCGCCAGCTTTCCCAACGACTCCAAATTCGGTGTCACCGTCGTCGTTAAGATATCTGCCCCCAACTGACATTCCAACGCCAGCGCCAACCAAATCCCGAACCGCAATCGCACCTGATTGTACGGAAACCCATCCCGCTGCCGATACTTGCGCCGCAACGCCATCGCCAACTGCAACGTCCGCACCAATCCGAACAGCACGCAGAACACCGAAATCGACTCCAGCAACAGCTCGCCGATGGCTACTACGATCGCCAAACTGCCTTCT
>JBCBTL010000690.1:0-2102 GCA_039818705.1 Cyanobacteria bacterium J06639_1 | reverse complement strand
CTCAGGAAGTTGACTCTAAGCGGCAATACCGTATCCGATATTCGGTTTGACGGTAGCTCGCTCGTTGCTTTAGAAGAACTAATTGCTGAAGACAATACGATCATCGCGATCGACTTTTCAAATGCACCCGATACGCTGCGCACGATTGTTGCACGCGGAGCTAATACGACCGTTAACTTTAGAGGACTTCGCAATCTCAACGGGCTCACCAGCTTGACTGTTGTTGGCAATAGCAGCGTCACCATTCGAGATTTCAGCGCATTGGCCGCCCTCCAAAGGTTGGATGTTAGCAGTAACACTACATTGACGTTCTTCAATGCAGAAGGAACGTTTCCCAGCCTGGAAAGCTTTATCTTCAATCGCAACAATGCGTTCTCATTTACGGGCGATGGGGGACTGACAGGTCGCGGCAATGGGGCTCTGAGTCTCGCTCAATTTGTGGCGAATATACCGAACTTGCAAGTGGCGCTCTTGCGCGATGCGGATCTCGATAATACTGATTTGACAGCGCTCCAGAACCTGTCTGATTTAGAAACGCTAGATCTTGCGGACAACGATCCTCTCGTGCCGTCTAAAGGCATTCAAGCTTTGGTCGATAACGCCGGGTTGGGACAAGGCGATATCGTGATTTTGCCAGCCACATTCAACGATCAATCGTCTGGGGTTAGCACCCTGACGGCGCGGGGGGTTGACGTTCGCTTTGAGGGCGAAATTCCACCCAGTTCGATTCCGCAGCCGACGCCGACTCCGACTCCCATTGCAACTCCCACGCCGACTCCCACGCCGACTCCTACGCCCACGCCCGTTCCGGGTCGGACGATCTCGCTCGATACGTTCTTGGCCGGTCAGATTTCGGGAGACGTCCAAATTTCCGTCCAAATTGACTTCTCGGTGTTGGGGAACAATGCCGATGCGGCCAGCTTTACCCTGCCCGACACGCTTGATGACGATCCCGTCGTCTTCAATCGAGTACCGTTCGAGATTTACGACGAGTTCACCAGCTACGTGGCCAAGACAGCCTTCGACACGCTCGAAACCTTTGGGTCGTTGGAGATTGGAGGTGTGTCATCGAACGATTGTGTCATCATCCACGTTCCCGGTACTGACCCCACCGTATCTGCGAACCAACTCGCTCGTTCCACGGGCTGTCCGTAGGAGCTGGGTTGGGTTTGCCTTTGCCAGTTAGATTTCACTTCCGACACCCCACGTTCCAGTTCGCTTCAGGCTGATGATGTTCGTCCTCGTACCCACCATGCATCACTGGATTCCCAAACTTAAGCACTCCGCGCTGGTGTCGGTTCTGGTCGCGGCGATCGCGTTGCCCTCTTGCGGAGGGTCGAATTCTTCACCGGTTGCCGTAACGCCTGAAGCTGCGCCCGGGGCGATCGCAACCAGTGACGTGACGCAGCTGCAAGCAGACGCAAATGGCACGTTCTTGCTGGCCGAACCGATTCCTGCAACGCAGTATGCCGCCTCATTGAGACTCGATGTTGCCAGTGACGATCCCTTGCCCGAGCGCATCGAAATCGGAACTGCGAGTTTTGTTCGCGCTCCAGTAGAGATGAGTCCGGGCTTCGAGTCTTACGTCCCCACGCTAGAGTCTTTTCTTTTGCCGATTGCGGAAACCACGGCGATCGCGATTCCTGGAGTCAGCAGCGCTCGGATTCAGACCGCAATTTCGGATGTCAATCGCGAGGCCGAGCCGACCGGAGAACAGAGCAGCCCGGATGCTGTCTCGTTGCTGTATCGTTCCGACCCAGACTTAATCACGATCAACGATTTCACGCTGGTTTACGCGCTGACATTTTTGCCGGAGGGCGATCGCTCCGCTCAAAGGATCGCCGATCTTGCCAATACGATTGTCGATAATCCCAGTGCCTTTGCACCCGGTGACTTCTCGCCCCTGCCGGATGCCTCGAATACAGACTGGGCAAGTGGCGGACGCACGCCAGCGCCTGATATCACGGATGCTGCTGTTCTGGCATCAGCCCTCCTGCTCCAGTTAGCCGGAACGTATACGGCCTCAGATGTAGTCTCTTTCGTAAATATATTTTTGCCAAACGCTGACTTCACGGAAAGTCAGTTGCGAGCGGTACCAGGTC
>JBCBTL010000689.1:0-2104 GCA_039818705.1 Cyanobacteria bacterium J06639_1 | reverse complement strand
CTGCAAACTCTCGACCGACTGCAAGCGCGATCGCTCCAGCCTCGCACCTGGATGGTCTTCAACACCTTCATTCGCCACTGGAAAGAACCCGTCCGCAACGGACTATCGCAGTTGCAAGATGCGTACCAACTCGGTCTAGAAACGGGCGACCTCGAATTTGCTACCTACTCGGCCTACATCGCGTCGTACCAAGCCTTTTATGCCGGTTGCGAGCTAGAGCCGTTGTCTCGCACGATCCAGGCGCGTTTAGAGGTGTCTGACCGCCTGCATCAAACCATGTCAGTGCTGTTTTTACAGCCCTACGCATTCGCGATCGACCGGTTGTTAACCGTCTCCAACCAGGGGGCGGCGGAACGTGAAGCCTATTTACCAGAAGCGCTGGCAGAATCACAGAATCGCAGCGGGCTCTTCCACTACTGCTCTGTCCAGGGCATTCTGGCTTTTCTGTTCGGTCGCCTTGATGAGGCGAGCCACTGCCTTCACAAAGCCGAACCCTACGCCGACAGCATTCGCGCCTCCTACGTCGAGCCTGTCTTTTTCTTTTACGACTCGCTGGTGCGGCTGGCTCAGTTTGACACCGCCTCAGAAGGCCAGCGCCAGCAGCTCGCCCGCCGCGTGCGGCGCAATCAGCGCAAGCTGAAGCGATGGGCTCATTTTGCCCCCGCCAACCACCAGCACAAGTTTTGTCTGGTAGAAGCCGAATGGTCGCGACTGCACGATCGCCCCACCGACGCGCGCGCCCTGTATCGAGACGCGATCGCCCTCGCCCAAGAGCATCACTTCCTCTCCGAACGCGGCCTGGCCTGCGAGCTAGCTGCCTGCTTCGAGCATTCCCAACGCCGGCACCGTGCGGCTCGCGAGCATCTCGCCGCTGCTCGCTACTGCTTCGACCGCTGGGGGGCAAAAGCGAAAGTGCGCCAGCTCGATCGCGCGTATGCCGATTGGCCACAGGAGATACCTTCTCCGTCTCGGTCTGGGGTCACTCCGTTCGGCTCGACGTTGCCCACGACGAAAACCGCCGCGCCCAAACCGCCCTCGCTCGACCTCGCCACCATCGTCAAAGCTTCCCAAACCCTTTCGAGCGAGCTGGTGCTGGACAAGCTGCTGAACAAGCTGCTCGAAATTGCCATGGAAAACGCGGGAGCCACCCGAGGGTCGCTCATTTTGGCGCGGGCAGATGGTTTGGAAGTCGTCGCGACAGCGACGGCTGAGGCAGGTGCGATCGCTCGACCTGCGATGGCCGTCCGCCACAGTCAGGACGTACCGCAAACGGTCATTCACTACGTTGCCCACGCCAGCGAAGACCTAGTGCTCGACTGTGCCATTCAGCACGAACAGTTCGGGTCTGATGCCTACATTCAAGCGTGCAAAACGCGATCGCTCCTATGTCTGCCCATCGTCAATCAAGGCCGGTTTTTGGGGGTGTTGTATTTGGAGAATACCGAGGTTGTGGGAGCGTTTACCGCCCAACGCCTCGAACTGTTGCGCTTGCTCGCCGCCCAAGCTGCGATTTCACTGGATAACGCCCTCGTCTACGAAAATCTGGGGCGACTGGTGGACGAGCGCACCCACGACCTGTGGGAAACCAATGCCGAACTGGAAGCGCGCAATCGCGCCCTCGAAACCGCTCGCGAAGCGGCCGAAGCGGCCAATATTGCCAAAAGCCAGTTCCTCGCGGTGATGAGCCACGAAATTCGCACCCCCATGAACGCCATCATCGGCATGACCAGTCTGCTGCTCGATACTTCTCTAGATTCAGAACAGCGGGAGTTCGGCGAAATCGTCCGTCAGAGCAGCGAGACACTACTCGCCCTCATCGACGACATTCTCGACTACTCCAAAATTGAATCTCAACGCCTCACCCTTGAAGAAGAGCCTTTCGACCTGCGGGAGTGCGTGCAGCAGGCGATCGCCATGCTCGACTCCCTCGCAAGCGATCGCCATCTCACCCTGCGCTACACCATCGACCCTGCCGTCCCGAGCCACATCATTGGCGATGCCTTGCGGTTGCGCCAAATTTTGCTGAATCTGATCGGCAATGCCATCAAGTTTTCCGAGCGTGGCGAGATCGAACTCTCTGCGTACCTCCACGCTCCGCCCGCTG
>JBCBTL010000688.1:0-2111 GCA_039818705.1 Cyanobacteria bacterium J06639_1 | reverse complement strand
ATCCCCGAGCGGTTTTCCCAAGAGCGTTCCCGTCCCCGAAGTCGGACTGACAATCCCCAAAAGACACTTAATCGTGGTGGTCTTTCCCGCTCCGTTGGGGCCTAATAGCCCGAACGTTTCACCCGCGCTGACCGAGAACGAGCACTGTTCCAAGGGAGTCACGAGCTGGTTCATGTAAAACCCAGTTCGGTAGGTCTTGCTCAAATCAGCTACGTCAATCGCCAGCGATCCCTTGGCGGTGGGCTGTACAGTCGATGAAGGATGGGTCTTGCCATTCATTGCAAAACGAGATGAACGTCAGCAGCGACAGGATACATTGTCACACTTACCGTGATTGTAGAGCGCTCGGTATCGAGCGACTAGCCAGCCGTAGAGCGTTGCAAGGTTAAAAATGCATCCAAGGCTGACACGGCAGCCTCCGGCCAACGGCGCGTGTTTGCCACCCAATCGCGATCGCGGTATCGCTTGTCCGCGTCCATCGCTCGCGCCCAGCGCTCCTCAGCTTTGGCAGAATTGCCCTGCTGCCAATACGCCGCCGCCAGCGCAGCATCAGCATCCGCAAACCCAGGATGCCGCCGACTCACCGTGCGCCACATCTGAATGGCTTTATCGCTCTCTCCAGTCTGAAACAGTACCAGAGCCAAGTTGGATTGCGCGAAAGGATAGTCCCGAGCGATTTCAGTTGCGTGCCGATAATCGGCGATCGCCTCCTGCCAATGCTTCTGCCCTGCCCGAGCGTTCCCGCGATTGTTGTAGGCATCCGCCGCCTCCGGCTCGATCTCCAAAGCCGCGTTGTAGTCAGCGATCGCCTCCTCCCAGCGCCCCAAACCTTCGTATGCCGTACCGCGATTGATATACGAATCACTGACATAGTCGTAAGGGCGATCGCCCGGTCGTAGCTGGAGATCGCCTCTTCTAAGCGTCCCAGTCCCACCAGTGCATTCCCCCGATTGCTATAAGCCGCAGGATTGTTCGGGTCGAGGTCGAGAATGCGATCCCACAGAGGCAATGCCGTATTAAAGTCGAATTTCCGCGTCGCTTGCATGGCCTCAGCCGCCAGATTGCCAATCTCAGAGGCGATCTCGTCACCTCCTTGAGTCGCAGCCAAACCGGGTAGCCCTGCAAGTGGTGCCAGCCATACTGAGAGCGCAACCAGCAGAATAGCGATCGCGCGACACGAATTCGACAGCAATATGGTCATTAAGTTTCTTAAAGGCAGCTTCCAAACTGTACCTGATTTCAGTTGAAGGAGAACATAACGGGCAGGAGTTAAAGCTTTCTAGGCGATCGCCATCGGCCTCAAAAAGCCATGCAAAGTCTCAAGGTAAGCTTTGGGACGCTCCAACATGGGGAAATGAGCCACTTTGGGTATTTCGACATACTGAATAGTGTCATTGAGTTGGGCAGCTTCTTTCCCTAGCCTCGGTGGAATAATGATGTCTTTCTCACCAGAAACGAGGAGCGTGGGAACGTTCAAAGAGCCAAAGGCCTGAGGCATAACGATGCTGGCGTGCTTGCTGACGCAGGTATACATCGTGCCCAAATTAGCCGAGCCATCGGCTTGCAGATAGTCGTTCAAAAAGGCTTGACTGTCGTGTCTGGGCAGCGGTTTGTGGACGAAGCGAGCCATGAACAGGCGATCGCATCCGGGAATAGCGGGCAACCAAGCGGGACGGAAACTCACGACGAGACCGCCAATGCGATGGAAGAGCGAAAAGGTGAGTTTGTTGTAGGCAAAGATGCCGCTACACGTGAGGACGAGCTGGTGGAGGCGATCGCCGTAGCGACTGGCGAATAGGGTGGCGATCGACGCACCCATGGAATGAGCGTTGAGGGAAACGCGATCGAGCTGCAAGGCATCGAGCAGAGATTTAAGCTGCTCGACATAGGTTTCCATGCTGTAGCTAGCGTGACGCGGATTGGGATGAGGGTTATCGGTTTGCTGACTTTTGGAGGACGAACGCCCAAAGCCGCGCATGTCGTAGAGCAAGCAGTCGTAAGTGTCGCTCAGCGCCCTTGCCGTCGATTCCCAGTACCGCCCCGAACCGCCCCAACCGTGGACGAACACCATGACGGGTTTGCGATCGCTCTCAGACTGGCGAATCCATTCG
>JBCBTL010000687.1:0-2112 GCA_039818705.1 Cyanobacteria bacterium J06639_1 | reverse complement strand
GTGGCCGGACTGTCGTGGCTGGGGTTGGACTGGCAAGAGGGGCCGTACTATCAGTCCGAACGTATGGAGCGCTATCGCGAAGTGGTGCAGCAGCTCCTCGATCGCGGGTTGGCCTATCGTTGCTACTGCACTCCTGCCGAACTCGACGAAATGCGGGCAGCTCAAAAAGCGGCAAACAAAGCTCCTCGCTACGACAATCGCCATCGAAATATAACGGAAGCACAACGTCAGGAATTTGAAGCCGAGGGTCGCCAGCCCGTCATTCGTTTCATCATCGAAGAACCCAAAACGGTGAGCTGGACGGACGAGGTGCGCGGGGCGATCGAGTGGAATACGCAAGACCTCGGCGGCGATATGGTGATTGCCAAAGCCAACGGCCAGCCGCTCTACAACATGGCGGTGGTGGTGGACGACATTGACATGGAGATCACCCACGTCATTCGCGGCGAAGACCACATCGGCAATACTCCCAAGCAAATCTTGCTGTACGAAGCGTTGGGCAAAGAGCCTCCCGTTTTCGCCCACTCGCCCCTAATTTTGAACGCAGAAGGCCGCAAGCTTTCCAAGCGAGACGGCGCAACTTCAGTAACTGAGTTCGAGCATCTGGGATTGTTGCCGGAAGCCCTCAAAAACTACCTTGCTCTGCTGAGTTGGTCGCCACCGGATGGAGAGGAGCTGTTCGACTTCGAGAAAGCTGCATCGCAGTTCGATTTCGACCGCGTCACTCGCGCCGCCGCCCGCTTCGACTGGGACAAGCTGAACTGGATGAACGGCCAGTACATTCGCCAGCTCGCCCCTGCCGATTTAGTCGCGCGGCTCAAACCGTTCTGGGTGATGGCCGGGTTGAACGTCGAGGCCGTTCCTAGTCCCGAGTGGCTGGAGAATACTGCCAAGCTCGTCGGCGAAGGATTGGGGCGGCTGAATGAAACTGCCGCCATCAGTCGGTATTTATTTGAAGAAGACATTCCTTACGCGCCAGGAGCGGTCGCCCAACTGCGCCTCGAAGATGCCAAACAAGCGATCGCCGCCGTAGCCGAGCGCGCCGCCGACATCCCGAATTCCGACGATCCCGAAGCACTGATGGGATTGCTGAAAACGGCGATCGCGGAGGCCACTAAAGCCCTCGGGGTCAAAAAAGGACTGGTGATGAAATCTCTCCGCGCTGCTCTGACGGGAGATTTGCGCGGCCCCGATTTGATGACTTCGTTCGCGCTGCTGCATCAGCGCGGGTGGGCGGTGAAACGGATTGAAAACGCGATCGCCACCCTCCACGGGTAACTGACGATACAGCTTTTCATTCGGACTTGAGGTTAGGCAAGTTTGTGTGCTAGAATGCATGAGCTTCGGAGCCAAAACGTTCTTCACGAACCTCTGAATGCGAACCAGCGCCTGTAGCTCAGTGGACCAGAGCACGTGGCTACGGACCACGGTGTCGGAGGTTCGAATCCTTCCAGGCGCGTCATGAAAACCTCAGAAACCGCACTCTGAGGACGGTTACCCGTCCTCGGTCGAGCCGATCCGCTGTGTTAGGATGACTCTTACCAGGCCGCTTGCAGGTAAGGGGATCGCGCCATGTTCGAACGGTTTACAGAGAAGGCCATTAAGGTGATCATGCTGGCTCAGGAAGAAGCCCGTCGCCTGGGTCATAACTTCGTGGGCACCGAGCAAATTCTATTGGGGTTAATCGGCGAAGGAACTGGTGTCGCGGCCAAAGTTTTGAAATCGATGGGCGTGAATTTGAAAGACGCTCGCATCGAAGTTGAAAAAATTATCGGTCGGGGATCGGGCTTCGTTGCCGTTGAAATTCCCTTCACGCCGCGCGCTAAGCGCGTTCTCGAACTGTCGTTAGAAGAAGCACGACAGCTCGGCCACAACTACATTGGCACTGAGCACCTCTTGCTCGGCCTCATTCGCGAAGGCGAAGGCGTTGCCGCTCGCGTTTTAGAAAATCTGGGCGTTGACCTTTCTAAGGTACGCACGCAGGTGATTCGCATGTTGGGCGAGACGGCAGAAGTTTCCTCCAGCGGCGGGTCTTCCAGTCGCACCAAAACGCCGACGCTGGACGAGTTCGGCACGAACCTCACTCAGCTCGCGCAAGACGGCAAGCTCGAC
>JBCBTL010000686.1:0-2112 GCA_039818705.1 Cyanobacteria bacterium J06639_1 | reverse complement strand
GAGGCGTGAGATCTGAAATATTATTTCCAGATAGCAAGATCCGATTGAGGCCGGGCGATCTCGATAGAGGACTAATACCATCACAGATGTTTCGCCAATCAGCAATTTAGGTCGCTTACACAGCTTATCCATCGACACCAATCAAATTAGCAACATATCAGCTCTCGCTAGTCTGAGCGAACTGGAAAGCCTCGATATACGCAACAATGCGATCGAGACTGTTGATGCACTATCAAATCTGACGAGCTTAGAGAGTCTTGTTGCCTTTGAAAACTCGATCCAAAACATTCAACCCTTAAGCAATCTGGGCGATCTTAAAGAGCTTCAACTTGCAAACAATCCGATTGAAGACTTTCGACCCTTATCGAACTTAACGGGATTGGTGCAGCTCGCGATCGAGGGGACGGGAATTCGCGATCTGACTCCGCTCGTACCGTTGGAAGACCTGCGCGTCCTCGACCTGGCCTTCAATGCTATTGAAGATATTGCACCTTTACTGGACAATCCTGGGTTGGACGATGGTGACTGCATCGATCTGAAGGAAAACCCCTTAAATGCCAGATCTCGCAACGAATTGATACCGCTTCTCCGTTCCCAGAGGAACATTACAATTGCCTTCGAGAGCTCCGACCCTGCTTGCGAACTCCTTTTAACAGGCAGTTTGTAGTAATTAAAACAATAAAGCTGATTGAGCTACTCATTTTTTAACAATTAGTGCCCTCAGATTCAGGATTTTAATCTGCAGCAAAAAATTGACGAGCAATACATGCGTGATAATATGCAGTGGACTGGTGGAGGGTTGCTGATGCGTTGGGCATCGAAACGCTATCGCATAGGAGGAGTCGCGATCGCCGTAGCTATTGCTGCTGCCTGCGGTTCCAACAGCAGCTCCGTTACCTCCGTGCAGCCTGTAGAAACCTCTGCTTCTGGCGTTTCGAGTACTGCTTCAGCAGGTGCCGAGCGTCGTAGGGATGCAACCTCTTTGATTTATGAAGGGTCGGCGACAGAGGTATCGGTTGGCGATGCCGCTCTCGTTCATGCCTGGGGCAATTTGCCAGCGGGCACCTCCGTGGACGACCTCGTGGAGGCTGCAAACCGACTGATGCGTTTGCCCGCTGGCAGCAGCAGCAGAATTCAAACGCCTCTTAATACAACGCCGACAGCCAGTAATGTCGACTGGGCGGAACCAGATGGACGAATTACCGTTCAGGACGTGGCGGTGGTCGTCGCTTCGCAGTTGCGCCAAGCTAGCGATCGCACCGTGGCTGGGGTTGAAGCCGACGCGCAGCGCCTCATGGGAGGTACGACCGTCAGGCTTAAGGATAGCGTGCCGGGTAGTAGTGACGCGCGAGCGGGCGGCCCTGCCCAGCTCGTTAAAAATGATGGTTTCGATCAGAACACCGTTGATACCCTGAAGAACCAGCTCGATGTCGATCGCCTCAGCAGCGTGGCGCAGGGGGGGAATGTTTTCTTAACGCCTGGGGTTGAATTTTTACTGCCGAGTTCGGCCTCGCCGAACCGCCGAGTATTGCGCATTGCCGCGAACCCACCGCTGAGCGGTTCGCGCAACGAACCTCCAGTTGAATTTACTGCAGGTGAATTAGGGTGTGATGGTCGATCGTGCAAGGTGCCTGACTTTAAGGTTGAAGTGCCCGAAGACTCGGATGATTTGGACGAGATCGATTTATCTCCGGTGAATGACATTGTAGATATCGTCCCGCTCGGCTTCAAAGCGGAGGAAGGGGATTACACGCTCACGTATGAATTCAGTCCAGACGGCTTCGATTCTGCCGATCGGCGATCGCTCGTTTTCGAGCGCGTTCTCACCGTAACGCCAGCGGAAGACATTCCCTTTGCCAACGACAACCGGACGCAGGCAGCATTGCGCGATGAAATTAGCGAGATTGCCAACGAGCTCAATCTTCCGATCAGCCCCCCCCCGCCTGGAGAAGAAATTACGTCTGCAGATGTAGCTTGGTTGCCGATTCTCGACTTGCCCGATTCTCAGATTGAAAATTTAGAGGGAATCGAAAAGCTCGACTTATTGCAAGCTGTGGACGTATCGGATAACAGCATTCAGGATCTGCCGCCTTCTGATGAGTTGGATGATTT
>JBCBTL010000685.1:0-2122 GCA_039818705.1 Cyanobacteria bacterium J06639_1 | reverse complement strand
TAAACGTTGCTTGAATTCAACAGTTTTAGCTCTCAACTGTTCGTCTGAGAGCGAAGACGTTTCAATTTCAAGCGCATTAATCATCTTGACATTTGGCCGATATAGACGAACTTTTCGGTCATTTGGGTCGCCTAAAATCTTTTGCAATGTCTGAATCATGATGCCGTCAGCGAAAGGATTGGGAACGAGATGAACTGCGGCGATCATATCATTTGCCTTCCCGCACCTGTAGGCGGTTATTGCCCCACGCTACGGCGGATGAACGCCACGTTTAGCCGTTTTCACGAGGCGATCGCAACGCAGAGCTGACAACAGAACTCGCCCATCTATTCCAATGGCTTGGGAGGGCTGATGGCTTGAGGGTGCGCGAGACGCAGCATAGGATTGGGGGGAATGCGCGTGTCAAGGTCATGCAGGCGATCGCCGCTTTAATTGCAGGATGCTGTCTCGGCCTGGGAGTGGGTCTGTGGCGTTCGAGGCGGTCGCGCCGCGAGCTGCGAACCGTTCTTCAGCGTCAAGGCTGGGTGGAAGCAGCAGAACTGCCACTCACGAATAGCCAGCTCGCGATCGCATTCAAGCGCGTGTCTGAAACCAACGAGCGCTGCAAACTCCAAGAAGCCTCCTTACAAACCTGCCTCGACGCCTACGATCGCTTCCTCGACAGCCTGCCTTTGGGATACATGCAAGTCGATCGCTTCAACATGCTGCTGCAATGCAATCGCGCCGCTCGCGATCTATTTCGCCTTCACGGCTGGCAGCCTCGCCAGCGCGTGCTGCTGGAATGGGTACGCTCGTACGAACTCGATCGCCTCGTTCAGTCTGCCCGGCAGCACCGCACCGACCAAGCTGCCCCCATCACCTTGGCGTGGTCGTACTATCCCCCCGATCGCGATGTTGCTCCGATGCCGCTGCGGGCTTGGGCGCTCGATTTAGGAGAAGGAACTGTCGCGATCGCCCTCGAATCTCGCCAAGATGCATCTGTGCAAGAACGCCAGCTCAATCGCTGGACGACTGATGTCGCGCACGAACTCAAAACCCCGTTGACCTCCATTCGTTTGGTGGCCGAGACCCTACACAAGCGCATTCCCCCCGAGTTACAAACCTGGACAGAGCGACTGCAAGGGGAGATCAGCCGCCTAACTGCGTTGGTGCAAGATCTGCTCGAACTCAGCTATCTCGATCGCTGCGATCGTGGGGCGCTCAAGCTCGAACGCCTCGAACTGGTGCGCATTCTGCACGATGCCTGGGAAAGCCTGACTCCTTTGGCGAGTCAAAAACAGCAGCGCATGGAATACATCGGTCCAAACTCATGCTGGATGGAAGGCGATCCCCAGCGATTGCACCGTCTCTGGCTCAACCTGCTCGACAACGCCGTCAAATACAACCGCAGCAATGCCGCCGTGCGCGTGAACCTGAGGCGGAACGGCGATCGCATTGAAGCCGACGTAGTCGATGGCGGCTCGGGATTTGCTTCCGAAGAAGCCTGCGTACGAGTATTCGAGCGGTTTTATCGCACCGACGCAGCTCGCGCCCGCAGCGAGGGAGGTACGGGGTTGGGGTTGGCGATCGCGCGACAAATCGTCGAGCTGCACGGCGGCAAGATTACAGCCAGTAACGCGATCGAAACTGGGGGGGCGTGCCTTTCCTTTTGTTTGAGCGATCGCCAAACGGCTGAAAGCCAGGAACTTCAGGAGCCGCAGCCCGATCCCGTATAATTGATAAAGTTCTTAACAAAACTGTCTTCAATGATGGCTTCCCCACCTTTCGGCCAGCTCGACTCGCGTCGGCAACCCTTCAAGCGAGTCGTTACCCTAGAGCCTCTCCAGCGCGTTTGCGCGCGGCTCATTTTCGGGTGTCTGCTAGGCCTTTGTTTGGTGGTGGGGATCGCCCGCGAAGGCTGGGCACAGCCGTTGCCCGTTGAAGAAATGAACCTGCCTCAACCTGCGGTAGCGGTGTTGGATTTGGCTAACGAGATCCCGGCCAGCCAGGAAGTGAAGCTAGCCGAGCAACTCGAAAGCCTGGAAGCAGCAACGGGATGGAAACTGCGGGTCTTGACTCAATTCGATCGCTCTCCCGGTCGTGCCGTCAAAGACTACTGGCAGCTAAACGAACGCAGCGTGCT
>JBCBTL010000684.1:0-2123 GCA_039818705.1 Cyanobacteria bacterium J06639_1 | reverse complement strand
AGCCGCGGGCAGGTTGAGCAGCAAACACACTTGTTAAGAGCCAGGGCTCGGCGGCTGAGGGTCTGGAGGCATAGACAACGTAGTGCCGCTGCAGCGTTGGGGTTGAAGCCGTACCGTCGTGCCACTCGTATCGCCGCCGCTCGAAGGTTGAAAAAAAGAGTTGGACGATTTCTTCGGTCGCGCTTGTCACCCCTAGCTGGGTGGCGGCCTCGGCGCTCAAAACATCAACGTCAGGTACGCTGACGAGGGTGACGTGGTAGGCCGAACGATTGCGCGCAAATTGCCGATTGGCATAGTTCGCCAATTGCGCCGTCATGTTGCTCGCCCAGGCTTCGGGAGGATCCACACAAGGGGAAGCCGCCTGCGCCACGGGAACCCCTATCCCCTGAAGGGCGATCGCGATCGCCAACAGCACGCCCCCCCTCACGCGAACTGATGTCAGGAGCGCAGTTGCGATCGCATTCATCTTTCAACCCCGCTCCAAGCGAAAGGCTCTTCATGGTTGGCTCAACTCGTCGCACATTGAGGCAAAGGCCGCTGCCGGATCGGCAGCTTGGGTAATGGGTCGTCCTACAACCAAATAGTCCGCCCCCGCGCGCCGCGCCGCTACGGGAGTGAACACTCGCTTTTGATCGCCTGCTGCCGTACCGCGAGGTCGAATGCCAGGGGTAACCAGCACAAACTCAGCGCCGCAGACGCGCCGCAGATGTGCTACTTCTTCCCCCGAACACACCGCCCCCGCACAGCCAGCCTCTCGCGCCATCAAAGCCAGTTGCAGCGCGTAGTCGCTTAGCTCTAGCGATACGTGCAGCTCGCGCGCGAGCTGACGGTTGGTATGGCTGGTCAAGACAGAAATAGCGAGCAACTGACACGACGAACCCGCGATCGCTTCTGCGGCCGCAGCCACCATGGCACGCCCTCCAGCCGCGTGAACCGTCAAAAGATCGACCCCGTACCCTGCTACCACAGCCGCTGCGCGTCCGACGGTGTTGGGAATATCGTGTAGCTTGAGGTCGAGAAAAATCCGTTTTTGCCGCTCAGCCAACATTTCTAGCACTGCCGGTCCTGCCGCCGTGAACAGCTCCAAACCCACCTTCCACCAGCGCACCTGCGGCACGGCCTCCACCAGCGCGATCGCGTCTGCGAGGCTAGAGACATCAGCAGCCACAATCGCGCAGTCACGGGGGTCGAAAGCATTACCCTCAGACAAGGAGGCTGTCCCGTTATCTAGAGCTATTGAAGAGTCAGAGGTCACGATGCCGCTACGCACAAAAAGTATCGCCCCTCATTCTCCCAGGCATTGAGGCTGACTGCCAAACAGCCCTTCAGCTCCAGATTGCTCGGAGCGATAGAAAAAGACCATGCCTCCGGCTGTGCCCGCCCGAAAAGCCAACAGCAAATCAATAAATATACTGATACTTATCCCCGAAAGCTATCCCCTTTCGCTACGGAAATACGCACGGAGTGGGGCAGACTTTGTTACGGTCGAGACGATCCCGCGTGAAGGGTGGGATATCGAATTCGAGTTGATAAATTTCACCTTATCTTCACAAGATTTTTTTGCGAGCGATATTCCTCCAGACGCATTCGATTTTCTGCTGGATACGAGGGTTTCAGCCACTTACAGCACTTGAGTTTGTTAGCGATCGTGACTATACTTTGGAGACATTACTGATGGTATTCCCGCTCGCAAATCATGCCTTCAAAGTCCGAGTCAGCCCGATAGCAGAGACGGCTCACAGACCCAGTATCGAGTGCAGCATTCGATACATCGACGGTCGGCCTGAAATGCTTAGAGAGCGATCGCGCTGGCAGATTTGCTTTCGAGGTACGGGCTTCCTAATGGAGTGCCGCTCTCGACGGAGCCTCCTAAAAATGTTTCGTTCCTCCACCCGCTGAGCTGAGTTTTATGAGCAACGAGCCTGCTTCGGTCAATGTTTCGTCAAGCTCGGCGCAGGCCAGTGAAGCGCCTGACCTTGCCTCATGGCAAGGTCAGGTGGAGCGTCTCCAGGCTCAACTGCGCGAAGGCGAAGCTTTGCTGGCGCTGGCGGGCGGCCATCGCCTCTTGCGCCCGCAAAGCTTCGCCTTCGCGCAGTTGAGCCTGGAGACGCTCCACCTGACCT
>JBCBTL010000683.1:0-2124 GCA_039818705.1 Cyanobacteria bacterium J06639_1 | reverse complement strand
ATACAAACTCCCCTCCATCCCCTCCAAGGCGACGAGCCGCTGACCCTGGTCTACCAAGATGCGTGTCATCTGCTCCACGGCCAAAACATCAGCCTGCAACCCCGCCAACTCCTGCGCCAAATCCCGAACGTGCAGCTACGCGAGCCAGTGGATGCGGCGTTGTGCTGCGGCAGCGCAGGAGTCTACAACATGCTCCAACCTGACGTAGCCGAATCTCTCGGGCAGCAGAAAGTTGAGAACTTAGCCGCCACGGGAGCGCAAGCGATCGCCTCCGCCAACCCCGGCTGCTCCCTCCAAATTCAAAAGCACCTGCGCGATCGCAGTCTCACTCTCCCCCTCTACCACCCCATCCAGCTCTTAGATCTCTCGATCCGAGGCGAACGTCTGAACCTCAATTCGGCAGAGTGATGATGGTGGCAAAAGAACGCCGCTAGAGCCGAGTGCCATACTTCGGAAATGACAGATCGAGCTATTGCGGAGGAGCGGGTGTTGCGAGCGGCGCGACATCTCGTAAGTGCTGCCAATCGCGATCGCGAGGTGGAGGAAGCGATCGCGGAATTTGCCCAGATAACCTCGCTACTGCCGATTTCTGGCTTAAAGCGTTGGGAAAGAGCGTTTCAGTATGAAATTTGGCAGCAATGGCGCTTCGTATACAGACTGTTTCCTTACGAAATTTGGCGAAAATTGCGCTCCAAGCGCAGACTGTTGCCCTGGCTTGATTGCTGCGATGACGATGGCTATCAACGCGAGAGAGCATTACGAGCTTCAAGCGAAGGCGCGCCGAATGGTTTCCTATTTGCGCTAGTGTTACGACGACTCAACGACTGGGTTCCGCAGGTGCGAGCGGCAGCGCGCGAGTGCATCCCGAAGATGGCAGATCAGACGAAACCGGAGCACATCGTAGAGGCACTCTGGGCAATCTTCCAGCATCTGCCCACCTGGGGTCGTCTCCATAGCGAAGATATCGACGTACTCATCAACCTGCTTACCGTCGATGGAGTACCGCAGCAGTTCGCATCAAAGCTGATTCGTTCGACAACTGGCCCAGCAGCATCGATCCTCGGGCAAGCCAGCCGGAAACCCGTTCTCGATAACTTTTTATCGACTATCTCCCGAGAGGCCGTGCAGCCAGCGGTTCGCGCAAGGGCATATCGGAGCCTCTTGGAAGCGCGTGTAGTGTGGTCGGAGGGTCGTAAATGTGTATGGACGGACAAAGTCTGGGGTCGCAAGCGGTACGAGCCAGTTTTGGGCGAAAGGCAGATTTTCGTCGAGCGATCGCTTTTGGAAACGCTGAAGCAAGCAGCGCGCGATCGCTCCCCCATCGTGCGCAGAGTTGCCGGTGATGCCCTGATTGCAAACCTAGACAGCGTGGGTGCAGATGCCCGCGCGATCGCCAAAGCCTTATCAGAGGACTCTTCGCCATCGGTGGCAGAGCGAGGGAACTTCGCGTTGAAGCAGCTCGAACCTTAAACCCACGTTCGTCGAGATGCGAACGATTAGACTTGAGTTCGACGAATCGAGACAGGCACCGTGACCGACAGCAGTTTTCCAGACAAAATTAGGAGCCTGGAACCGTTTAGCGATCGCTTCGACGCATTCCGCCTCGCTGCGCAGGGCTGTGACGTGCTGTTCGCCACCTATCCCGCCGGAACCCAAATCGAACCTCACGCGCACGACACCGAAAACTGGGGAGTCATCACGCGCGGCAAAATGGAAATTGACATCAACGGCACGATCCACACCTTCGAGCCAGGAGAGTGGTATCACGTCCCCGCTGGAACCATTCACGCCGCCTGCTGCCGAGAACTCACCGAAGAAATTGAATTTTGGTTCGCTCGCAGTTCATCCCCCAAGTCTTGAGGCGATCGCCATGACAGCCACCCGCCAACTCCTCAGTTTTCAGGACTACCTAGCCTATGACGACGGTACGGATACTCGCTACGAACTGGTGCGAGGAGAATTGGTAGTGGCTCCGTTACCCACAACTGAACATTCAGACATTATCGATAGACTACGAGATCTTTTTCGGGCGGCGATTCGCGATCGCGAGCTAAATTGGTTGGTCAAAACCGACATCGGGGTCTACATTTCTATATCTGAATCAGGTAAAGAGACATCGCGATA
>JBCBTL010000682.1:0-2125 GCA_039818705.1 Cyanobacteria bacterium J06639_1 | reverse complement strand
CCTTGTACTTTCTGAAGCCATTGAAGACATTGCCGCACAAGGTAGGGTGCTCAATAACCTCGGAGCTCTTTTTGCCAATCGAGACCAACCTGAACTCGCCATTGTTTTCTACAAAGAGTCCGTCAACATCAGCGAGGACATTCGCGCCGGCATCCGCCCCCTTTCCCGCGACTTGCAAGAGTCTTACGCGCAAACAATCGCCGGCACTTATCGTCGCCTCGCCGACCTCCTCCTCGTCCAAGGTCGAGTTGTGGAAGCCCAACAAGTCCTCGAACTCCTCAAAATCCAAGAGATCCGCGATTACACCCGCAACGCCAAAGCTGGAGCTAGCCAGGATATCGACTATCTGATTGAGGAACTGCGCATTCTTGAAACTTACGGTCCTCTCGCTGCTTTTGCCCAAAAGATTGCCGCCTGCCAAGCCAATAACTGTCCCGAACTCTCCCAACTCAACCAACAACGCGACGACCTTCAGAAAGAATTTCTGACTAAAGTTAACGAACTCGAAGCCGCCATCGAACAACGCAAGCAAAAAGCCCCAACCCTCGACCCCGATAATCTTCCTGCCACCGCCCAGGCGATCGTCGCAGCCCGTCCCGGCACCATGCTGATTTACCCCCTCGTCACCGAAGATAAACTCTGGCTGCTTCTTGCCACGCAAAAAGGCGTCACAACTGCACGGATTACTGAAGTAGACCAATCCTCACTGCGTAACGCCGTTGCCAACCTCGGAGTTCTCCTCGCCAATCCTGATTCAGACCTAGACGAACTTCAGCAGCTCAGCCAACAGCTCTACAACTGGCTGATCGCCCCCATCGAAAACGAACTCCAAACGGGTCAAATCCAGCACCTCGTTTTTGCCCTCGACGAAGCCGCCCGCTACATCCCCATGGGAGCCCTCTACGACGGCGAGCAATACCTGGTCGAACGCTTCACCATCACCAACATCATCAACGCAGACAGCACCGACGTTGGCGATCGCCTACCCGAGAAACCCACTCAAACCCCCGTCCTCGGCTTAGGAGTCTCTGAGAGAATTGATGAATTCGACCCACTCGAACACGTCACAGAAGAAATCAACGCGATCGTCAAAGAAAGTCCGCAAGATTCCGAAGGCTACTATCCAGGCGATCAATACCTCAATCGAGACTTTCAATGGAACGTCCTCACCAGTCAACTCGCCGGACGCAAGATCCTCCACATCGCCACCCACGGCAACTTCTCCCCCGTCGATCGCGATCAGTCGTTCATCCTCTCCGGTAATGGCGAGCGCATCAGAGCCGCAGATCTCAGCACCCTAATTAATTACGACCTCAAAGATATTCATCTCGTCGTGCTATCCGCCTGTAAAACCGCGATCGGCACCAGCAGCAACGAAGAAGACCTAGGCGATGGTGCTGAAATCAATAGTATCGTCTCTTACTTTCTGAACCGTGATGCCGGAGCCAAAGCCGCACTCGCCTCGTTATGGAATGTCAACGACCGAAGCACGAGCGAACTCATGCAGCGCTTCTACGCGGAACTGACCAAATCTCCAGACATGACGAAATCAGAGGCGATTCGCAGGGCGCAACTCAGTTTTATCGATGCCAGTGACGACAAATCCCACCCTTACCACTGGGCACCTTTCGTACTCATCGGCAACGGACTTTAAGTTAATTGGAACCCCGACTACAAGCACAACCTCGAGATCGCTTCTCGTTTTTGGGTAAGGAGCTGAATTTTGCGAGCGATCGCCTATTTCCAGATGACGTTCGCACCATATTGGGCAAAGACCCTGTCTGACGAAATAACGGGCAAGGACTCGACTTCGCTCTGAGCGATAATGATGCGGTCGAAGGGATCGCGGTGAATGGGCGGTAGCGACCAAACTTTGAGGACGTGGGGCATCGTAATGTCCAGCACTTGAAAGTCGTAGTGCGCGATGCGGCTGGGAATATAGGTGTCGGGAGACTCCGGTAGCGTCAGCTTCCCGGTCTTGGCCTTAATCGCAATCTCCCACGCACTCGCCACGCTGAGATAGAGAACGTGCTCGGGGTCTCGAATGAACTCGCGGGCGGTTGCTGTCAGGCGATCGCGATCGGCCAGCCACCAGAGAAACGCATTGGTGTCGAGCAGCGCTCTC
>JBCBTL010000681.1:0-2140 GCA_039818705.1 Cyanobacteria bacterium J06639_1 | reverse complement strand
CGCAACCTGCCGTCAGCGCCAAAATTAAGGCGCTCGAATCTGAGTTAGGAGCGCCCCTGTTTTATCGATTGGGTCGTAAAGTTGCTCTGACTGAAATGGGTCAACTTTTACTGCAAGAAGCCGATCTCTTAATTCATCAAGAAGAACGTCTCAGTCAAAAAATTCTCGATTTCAAACAGGGGGGAGAAGGGGTTCTCAATATCGGCAGTTCCACCGCGATCGCCGATTCATTTCTACCGGGAATTATCTACAGCTACCGTCAAGCTCATCCCAACGTCACCGTCAAACTGCACGCGATCGATGCCAGCGCTGACCTCTACGAAGCCATCACCCGAGGCACCGTCGATATTGGCTTTTCGGAACTCTCTTTCGAGGGGGCTGCGGAACTGGTTTGTCAGCCCGTAGGCACGTTTCACTATCGGGCGATCGCTTCTCCCCAGCACGCGATCGCCCGCCGCGAATGGTGCAGTCTGAAGGATTTGACGGAGTCAGCGTGGGTTATCGGTTCCGAACGCTTAGCCAGCCGCACTGCCTTCCTCTCGCGCCTCTCCGAACTGGGCATGCAGGTGTCCGATTTCGAGCGCGTCGAAACGGTCGATACCCACAGCTTGATGCGGACGTACCTGCAAGAAGGCAAGTACGTCGGATTTGCCTCAGATCTGGACTTCCAGGCCGAACTCGCTATCGGCTCGCTCGTCGCCGTCGCTCTGCAAGAGTTCGCATTGAGTTCCCAAATCTACGCGATCGCCTCCGAGCGTATGCACCGCACTTTTTCTGCCAGTGGCTCTCGCCGAAGAAAAGCGATCGTCCATCCTGTCCAGAAATTGCTTGTCTTACTCGATCGTTCGCCCGAGTTGACGAACCGAGCCACGCTCGAACTGATTGAAACGCCGCAGCCGCGCTTGCGATCGCCTCACTACTCCGTCTCCACCCGCATCGCTGCTGATGCCGAATCCCTCCCGATCAAAATCGGCATTCAAAACGGAACGATCCCGACCGTGACGGCTGGACTGGCGATGCAAAAGTTAGGATTGCTGGAGCATTTTTTGCCGCAAGGCGGGCGGTATGGCGCGATCGCCCCCCACATTCAGTGGCACAACTATCAGTCCGGCTCCCCGATTGTGGACGGCCTCCACTCTCAACAGCTCGACATCGGCGTTTTGGGCGACTATCCTCTCCTACTGAGCGCCGCTCGAAATACTCAACATCCAGACCCCACTCGCCGAACGTTACTCGTCAGCTTCGTCACCATTAATCCTGACGGGCGGCGTAATGCAGCGATCGTGCCCAGTCATTCCCAGATGCAAGACATTAACGATTTACGCGGTCGTAACATTGCCATTCCGTTCGGATCGGCAGCCCATGGCATGGTACTCCGCGTTCTTCATCAGATGGATCTTTTGGATGACGTGAAACTCCTCCCGCTCGACGACTCTCATCATTTGGGGCAAGGCGATCGCGCTGCATCCTACGCTCACTTCTCGCCCTTCCACGAAATCGCTCTACAGCAAGATCGATTCAAATATCTTTTTGACGGTCACGTGAGCGGATTGCCAGGGTTTTACGGTGTCGTCGTGCGCGAAGCTTTCGCCCTACAATATCCGGAACTCGTCGTCAGCTACTTACAAGCGATGCTCGCGACTCAATATTGGCAGCATCATACGGCCTCATCGTTAAGCCTCATTGGCAATTGGTCTCAAACCAATTTAGATATTCTCTCGAACTTACTAGGCAATATTGTCAATCCCAGCATGTATTTACTCGACACTACGCTGCGAACTGATTGGCTCCAAGCTCACGTCGAAAAACACGAAGCTATTCCCGGCTCTGAATCGCTCGGTAACGTCGAACTCAACGACTGGGTGCGATCGGAATATTTGGAAAAAGCGCGATTGGCTTAGCTCACTTCCATGCTTTTCAGCGTCTCTTCTCGAATCGAATCAAACACGCGCCGACTCAGACTGACGAAACTTTGCGTCATCATGTCGTCGATGTGGCGCGGACGTTGCAGAGGAATGTGAACCTCGGATTTGATCCGACCGGGATTGACACCCATGATGAGGATGCGATCGCCTAAGAAAATAGCTTCCTCAATATCGTGAGTTACGAACACGATTGAAGTCTGATACTCCCCCCAAAT
>JBCBTL010000680.1:0-2141 GCA_039818705.1 Cyanobacteria bacterium J06639_1 | reverse complement strand
CAGCCTTTGGGGGGATGGAGGCGACGACCGCCTCCTAGGGGCAGAGGGTTTCGACACCGCCTTCTACAATATCGATTTCGACGAGGTCATCGTGCGGCGGGACGACCCGAACGCGGTCGTCTTCTTCATCAATGACGGCAGCACTGATCGCTTGGAATTCATCGAGCGCGCCGAGTTTCGAGACGGCACGTTGGAGATCGGCCCGGCAACCGAGAACGAAGGGTTTGTCTACCGACTCTACGACGCAGTCTTCGATCGCCCCGCCGATGCTGGCCTCGATTTCTGGGTGGATGAAATGTCAGAGGGCGCAACCGAAGAGACCGTCGCTCAAGCCTTCCTCGACAGCCCCGAATACGCAGACGTCTATGGGGGTGCTTCTGACGAAGCCCTGATCGATCTCTTGTACGAGAACGTCCTAGGCCGCGAAGCGGACGAAACCGGCAAGGACTACTGGCTGGAGCAGCTAGAGGGCTCGCTAGAGCAAGATGACCTCCTGCTCATCTTCACGGAGAGTGCAGAAAACATCGCGACTCATGAGCAATTGCTCGAGGCGGGGCTGTTCTACGGAGCCTAGCGCACCTTAGACCACTTTTACATTCAGTGTGGGCCCATAGTTTGATTTGCTATCCCACTTCTGCTGAGCCCCCTCAAT
Organism: Cyanobacteria bacterium J06639_1; assembly: GCA_039818705.1. GTDB lineage: Bacteria > Cyanobacteriota > Cyanobacteriia > Thermostichales > PCC-7336 > JBCBTL01. The sequence goes on along the minus strand of JBCBTL010000680.1, from coordinate 1,489 downwards.
TCGAGCCTCAATTTTCGTGCGATATCGTTCCCGGATCTGGGAAGCGAGGTTGCTATAAGCGCCCTGCTCGGCTTCTTTTTCGCTTGGGCCAGTTGCATCGCCGCGCATCGCATCAATCTCCTCAATAATCTTGCAGAGCTCACGCTCAGCCACGGCAAGGTGTTGGGTCTGGTGCTTGCGTAGGTCTTTCGAGAACCGCTCCCACTCCGCTTTGGCTTTCTTAGAGAGGCCATTCGATTGGAGGCGCGGCAACGTAATCACTCCAGAAAGTCCGATCTCAAGCTTCTTGACTTTTCCACTCGCAGAGAAGCCTTGAGATTTTTCGTCCTCGACGATCTTGCCGGCTGGTTCATAGTCGGCTCGGTCGAGACCTACCGACAATCTCAGCTTTGTCACGCCGGCGAGGCGCTTACCCGAAATCGGGTCCTTAGGCCCCTTCTTCTTCAGTTGCTCGGAAACCTCCGCCAATGTCTCACCGGTTATAGTGTAGTAAGTGACCTTGGCACCCCTGCTTCGCAGACTCGCTCCCACGCTATAGCTCCCCAGAATCGTTTCGGTCGAAATGGGCCTTGTGGCCTTCGGGCGAATGAAATGCCCAACGCATCATTCCACGAATTTCTCGCCAGACAAACCCGTACAATGCGCATGATTGCATCATCTATGTCTGCGCATTCATTACCCCGCCAATCTATTCCATCTTAGGAGCGGTCGAGACTGCACAATCCATTTCCGGACCCTGCACCACCGTCGATCGCGTTTGCCGTCGCGCGCCCACGTGGATGAAAGCCCCGGACGAGGAGCACCGCGTGCAACATGAAACGGTAAGCTACCAAACCAACATAGGAATTCCGTTTCGAAGGTTCCACTGCTGATCGTGCGCAGAGCGGCTGCTAACCAAGTTTTGATTGGCAGGCGCGGTTTGCATTTGTGTTCCGCGGCGTCGGGATCTGTCCGGGGTCGGCTGGCAAACCAACCTTCGCAGGGTGTCCTGTTGCCGAGCGCCCGGGAGCCTTCGTTGGCTTGCCGGGCACCGTGCGACGCTACGAGCGAGACCGTGGCCAGCCCCCGATCACGGATCCAGGTTGAATGTTAGTGCACGGTGGCCTTGGTTGCCATCGCGATTGATGCGCCCGGGTGCGGTCAGACGCCCGCCAGATGATCGAGGCGTGGCGCATCGACTACAACGCGGCGCCCCCCACACGAGCCTCGGCGGGCTCACCCCGAACGAGTTTGCAACCCGGTCCAGAGCGGACCAGACCATGAACAGGACTAACTTATAAGTGAGGGCACAACCGGGGCAGGGTCAGAGCGCTTGGGGATCAGCTTGCCCAGCTAGAGCCGAGCCCCGGACGCTGCCCGCCCATTGCTGCGCTATGTCTTCAGCCTGTTGTTGTCTCGGCGCGGCGTTCGGACCTGCGGCGCGTTCGCGTCTCGATCTCGAGCGCGCTAAGCTCCGAGTGCCCCGTTCTGCCGAACCTCGCTTCGTTCG
>JBCBTL010000679.1:0-2145 GCA_039818705.1 Cyanobacteria bacterium J06639_1 | reverse complement strand
ACGCCCTCGACTGCATTCCGTTCGAGCAATGGCAATCCAACTTAGTCTCAGCCGTGCGCCAATCGGAAGACAACGCCCTCGCATCGATGCTGTCATTCTTTACCGAAATCGTCTCGACCGAGCGCAGCTACGTGATGCAGCAGATGCATCTCGAAGGGGTCGCCCCCGCTTACGATTGCCGCCGAGCCGATCGCGGCTTGCAAGCCACCGACCTCGGCGAAGCCCCTCCCATTGGCGATCGCCTCTTGAGTACGTTTTTGAGGTACTTCCTCGACAGTGGATTCTTGCACGAGGCATCGTCAGATAGCGGTCATCCAGAAACGCTGGAGGTGGCTAGCGTGTCGGGATAGCGATCGCCCTAAGCCTCACCCCATGCGGTTTGCAAAGATCATATTGATGATGCAACCGTGAAAACCTCAGTGGGGAGATGGGTAACCTACGTAGGACTGACCGGTTCATTTTCTCAACCTTTTGTTAGAGCCTAAACCGGTCGAACTGCCTTTCTTTTCCAGTTGTTTCGCAAGCATCTTTTCGGAGCCACTCCATGTTTCTAAAAGATCGAAAATCGGGTTCTTTAGCGCGCCAAGCTTTGGTGAAAATCTCCATTGGTGTCGCTCTGGTGGTGGTGGCCTCCACAGGTGCGAGCTACTGGTATATCCGCTCTCTATTGGCGGAAGAAACCAAAGAGAGTCTCGAAAAATACGTGTCAGAACGCGGTCATCGCGAGCAAGCTGTTTTGGGCTTAGCCGAAGATAATCTCGGCATGTTACGCGGAGATTTTTGGACGATTTATGACGACCCTAGCGATGCCGAAGTGGCAGCAGACTTCGATCGCATCGTGGGTGCTTATCCCGACGGCACATATCGCAGTCGGGAAGCGTACATGGATGAAACAAAGTTTCCTTATCTCTGGCTCGATGATGAAGTCGATATCGATTCCGAAATCGAGCGCCGCGCGATCGCCTTTTACAACTTAGGCAATAAGTACGGCCCCGGCTGGATGAACCGCTTTCCCAACTTATATTTAATGGCTCCCGAAAACTTTACGATGGGCTATTGGCCGACGTTTAATTGGGCAAAAACGGCTACAGCAGACTTTTACGAACCCGGTCAAGAGTACTTTTATATTTCCGACCCCACCCACAATCCCGATCGCAAAACCGTGTGGACGTCGCTCTATCGCGATACGGTGGCAAATCTGTGGATGGTGTCTGCGGTGACGCCCATTTACCGAGGCGATCGCCACGTTGCCACCGCCGGACAGGACGTGTTGCTCAACGACCTAATCGAGCGCACCATCAATGACGTGTTGCCCGGCACGTACAACATTATCTTCAGCGATGAAGGCGCGATCGTCGCCCATCCCGAGCTGATGAACGAACTCGTGGAAAAAGAAGGCGCGATCGACCTTCAAACTTTCAACGACAAGCATCTCAAGGATATTTACGACATTATCGCGGGCAATGTAGACGGCGCTCGGGTGTTTGATAACGCCGCCGATCGCGAATTTCTGGCGGTTGCCGAACTACCCGGCCCCGACTGGTATTTCGTGACGGTGTTTCCAAAAGCAATTTTGGAAATGCAAGCCCGCGAAGCCTCAGTGGTGGTTCTCGCGTTGGGTCTCATCGCGTTAATCGTAGATATTTTGGTGTTGACCTGGGCATTGCGCAAGGATATTACCCATCCTTTGAGTCAGTTTGCTGAGGCGACGGGTAGAATTGCGGGCGGCAACCTCGATATCGAAATGGATGAATCGCGATCGAATGAATTGGGGCGTTTGGCCTCTTCGTTCAACGCGATGGCTCGCCAGCTTCGGGATTCGTTTAATGCGCTTGCCGATACCAACGAAGAGCTGGAATTACGGGTTGAAGAACGAACGCTCGAACTGAAAGAAGCGAAAGAATCCGCTGATAGCGCTAACCGAGCGAAAAGCGAGTTCTTGGCGAACATGAGCCACGAAGTTCGCACCCCTCTCAACGGAATTTTGGGATACGCGCAAATCTTGCAAATGTCCAAACATCTGGACGAAAAAGAGCGCAAAGGCGTCAACGTGATTCGTCAGTGCGGTTCTCACTTGCTGACGCTGATTAACGACATTCTCGACCTATCGAAGATTGAAGCGCGCAAGATGAAGTTGCAAGATAG
>JBCBTL010000678.1:0-2147 GCA_039818705.1 Cyanobacteria bacterium J06639_1 | reverse complement strand
CGGAGGGAGATTTCAACGAATTCGAGGGAAGTTGGGAGCTAGACGCGGCGATCGACGATGCGACAGACGCCCCTCAATCAGACGAGCGGGCATCCGGCGAGGGGGTTGTAGCCGCAACGCGTAGGTGAGTTGCACGCAGGGGGCGTCTGTCGCATCGTCGATCGCCGCGTCTAGCTCCCAACTTCCCTCGAATTCGTTGAAATCTCCCTCCGTCATGATGAAATCAATGCGCTGCAGGTGAGTTTCTTGCATTTTGAGCACGACAGCCGCCGAAAACGAGAGCCGCAAGAACCTTTCGGTGCCAACTTGACGAAGCAACGTACAGCCGTCTTCTTCACCGACACACGAGCTTTCCTGCAGGCTAGGAACGAATTCGGCCAGGCGATCGTAGTCGGTCAGCACTTGCCACACTCGCTCGGTTGGGGCAGGGATGGCAATGCTGGCACGCAGGTGGCGGCGACGCTGAGGTAGGCGTTCTAGCGCGATCTCGACATCATCGCTGTCAGGATCTTTGCTGTCTAGTTCGAGATTGCTATCTAGTTCGAGATTGCTATCTAGTTCGAGATCGCCATCCAGTTCGGCCAGTTCGGCTTCAGGAGTTGTGAGCTTGGAATCAAATTCGGACATGATTTGCGCAGAGTGCAACGACAACAGGCAGAGACTTCATTGCAGGGCTGCAAAGACCTTAACACTCGCTCAACATTGACCGATGATGCGACCGAACTCGTTAGAATTGTGACTTCTGTTACGGAACCCCGAACGGGTTGCCAGTTACTCGCGAGTGAGCTGCCATGGATCTTCTACGTCCCGATTTGCTCGATCTCCAACCCTACGAATCAGTGGCCGCTCCTCACGCAGCCAAGTTGGATGCGAATGAATATCCTGAGGACGTGCCCGAGTGGTTCAAAAAGAAACTCTCGCTGGTGTGGGAAAAGGGCATTGCCAGCCACCGCTATCCAGATGGCAATCACCGCAGTTTGAAGCGGGCGATCGCTAGCTATGCCGGTGTCGATCCCAGCCAAATTAGTATCGGCAATGGCTCAGACGAGTTAATTCGTTCGTTGCTATTGGCAACGTGCCTGGGCGATCGCGGCGGGATTTTGGTGGCGCCGCCGACGTTTTCGATGTACGGCATTACGGCTCGAACTCTCGGCATTCCCGTTTTGTCCGTGCCTCGCCATCCCGAGGCCTTGACCTGGAATATTGACGCAGCTCAGCAGGCGATCGCCCAGCAGTCCATTCGGGTGGTTTTCCTCGTGTCGCCCAATTCTCCGACGGGAACGCCGGTTGCGGCTGAAACGTGGGAGTGGGTTCGCTCTTTGCCTGAATCTATTTTGGTTGTGGTAGATGAAGCTTATTTTGAATTCACGCACAAAACGGCAGTTGCTGACCTAGCGCAGCACCCCAACTGGCTGGTCATGCGGACGTTTTCAAAAGCTTTTCGGCTCGCTGCCCATCGAGTCGGATACGCGATCGCTCATCCCGAACTCATTCGCGTCTTGGAGGCAATCCGTCTGCCTTACAATCTGCCGACCCTTTCGCAATGGGCGGTGCAGTTGGCCTTAGAAAACGCAGACGAACTATTGGCGGGGCTTCCAGCACTAGGGAAAGAACGCGATCGCCTCTACACCGAATTGCAAGCCCTTCCGGCGGTGCGAGTGTGGCCGAGCGCGGCGAATTTTCTGTACCTGCGAGTGGCCGGATGGGAACTGGCAGACTTTCAACAGGCATTGGTAGAGCAGGGTACTTGCGTCCGCCATACAGGGGGAGGACTGCGCGTGACGGTGGGCACCCCAAACGAGAATGACAGTCTGCTGCAAGGGGTACGCACCATTTTGGAACGCTAGCGAGCGGGAAAAATTCAGTCCAGCCGAGTGCGTCAAACCGGCAAGTCCGCAAGCGATCGCGAGCCTCACTGAAGGAGAAACACACTTAGAGTTTGGTACCGCAATCGGCGCAAAATTTGTGGGTGGAAGGGTTTTTGCTGTTGCAATTGGGACAATAAATAAGTTCTGCCGCCATCTCGATCGCCTTTTCCGGCAAGCCGAGCATCTGAGCATTGGACTTGCCCGGAGCCACCATCGGGTAGCAGTTCTCGTCCCGCACCACCTTAAAATCCGCCAAGACGGGGCCTTCGGCTTTCAAAA
>JBCBTL010000677.1:0-2149 GCA_039818705.1 Cyanobacteria bacterium J06639_1 | reverse complement strand
GGTACGGCTCGTGTTCAAGCTGTCAGCGGTGGAAGCCTTGGTGCTAGGTCTCGTTGGGGTCTTGGCTGCACTCATTCTGCTGTGGCCGGACTGCATTCCCAGCCAGGCGACTTGGGCGATCGCGATCGCCCGCCGATTGCCGTGGGTCGAGCGCGCGGACGACCTCGTTTGTGCCGACTTCGACTCGTCTCTGCTACAGAATTCTGCGTCCTGACGAGTTGGGTCGCAGGATGTCACCTCTCCTGTTTCGTCGATTGCGTTGATTGCTGTTGTGAGAATCACTCCCATGCTCAAGCTGTCTTCACTTGAAATTGTCACGCTCTGCTGTGTCAGCTCCGTGGCTGGCGCGCTCCTGATTACGCCTGAATATTTGGATATCGCAAGCGATCGCGCTGCTTCTGTTTTAGAAGTCATGCCATTGTTCTCGAATGTAGAGAGCGATCGCAATTTTTTAACCCGAGATTAATCGGTTCATTAATATCCGTAATTTTGTCTAGCGATCGGCACTAATATGTCGGCACGTTCGGGATTACTTCGCAGTAAATTTGCACTTCTTCATGATAGCGTTTCTAACTGTGAAGGGGTGAGCGAAATATTCCGAATGAGTGTCTGTGCTGCTGGCACTGGCGATGACTGTAGCTTTGCATTGAAAAGCTTCAGTTGCCCTGAAGTTTGACGTTTGGATGAATAAATTTCGTCTGCCAACGGTGGTGGGCACTGTTGTTTCGTGTGAGGGTCACGTCCCATGCGTTCTTGGTTTCGACTGATTTCTGCGGGTAAACGTTCTAGCTTTCTTCTCAGTTTGGCCTGTTTTCTCGTGTTGGCAAGCTGTGGTGGCGATAGTTCTTCGCCGACCAGCGTAGTGCTGCCCAGCGGTAGCCCGCCGACGAATTCGGGAGGCGATCGCAGCACTCCCACTCCCAATCCGAGCGCTTCTCCGGGGGCGCAGCCAGTGCCGAGCAATGGCATCGTGGTGCAAATTTTGAATGCTGACGAGATGGACGGTCGTGCCATGACGATCGGCGAGAGCATGTCGCTGCAAGCGCAGGCCACAGCCGCAGACGGTACGGACATTACCGACCAGATTGTCTGGACGAATGCGAAAGGAGACGCGCTGGGGAACGGTGGCGAGCTGACCTACGATGACGGCTCGGAAACCAAGATGGAAACGGTGATGGCGCGGGTGGAAACTCCGGCGGGCGATGCTTTCGATCGCGTAAGCTTCTCGTTCAACCCGTCTGACGTGGACATTGCGCCCAACGTGAAGGTGTTGGGGCCAGAGGCCGAAGACAACATTATCGAGCTGGATTTGGCGAGCGATCGCCTAGTGCTGCAAAAGGACTTCGACCTGCCAAATATCGAAGTTGGAGACGTGTTGATCGGGGCAAATACGCAGCTTCCCCCGGTTGAAGTGTTCGAGCTGACCGACACGGGTTCTACGCTAGAGATGCAGGTGGGCATTACCGAACCCGGCGATATTGTCATCAGTGGCGGAACGAGTGCGGTTGACCAGCCCGTCGATTTGAGCGAGTTCGTGACGGACACCCCGCAACTGATTACGGATGCTGCGTCATTGAGGTTTGCGGGTGGCGTCTCGGATGCCGTCAGTTTGCGGGCGCAGCCTCCCGCTGCTGCCGATTTGGTGTTCACGCTCTACGACATTCCGCTATCGCAGAAAGAATTTTCGACCTTTAAGGACAGAGCGAAGTGGGGGCCGTTTAAGTCGTCAGGATTGAAGTTGCAGCTACAGCTTTTCGCGCAGGAATACATCGGGTTTGACTTCAAGCCGAATGTCGATGTCGATTTGAATTTCTCGGGCGGCCAAATCGATCGCTTCGAGCTTTTGGCTGAGGGCGCTCAGTCGGCGGTAGGCGGCATTACGATCGATGGCTTGACCCAGTTGAGCATCGCGTATGAGGCGGACATTGCTAAAACCCCGAAAGGTCAAGCACCGAAAATTACGCTGGGTTCGATTGGCGTCATTCCGGTGTGGATTGCTTTTCCTAGCAAAATTAAGTTCGGTATCGAGCCCTCCGTGAAGCTATCGGCTCAAGATGTCATTATCGGCTTCGAGCAAAGTGCTGATGTCAGCCTTGACGTGCGCTACGACGGGTCGAGCTGGAGCGGTACGCCGACCGCTTCTGGAACG
>JBCBTL010000676.1:0-2149 GCA_039818705.1 Cyanobacteria bacterium J06639_1 | reverse complement strand
TGGCTCCGGCGGCTCAGGTGGATTTGGTGCTGGCGGCGGTGCTGGTGGCGGCGGCGGCGGCGGGGCTAGCGAAGATTTATTCGGGCGGAGGGGAGCTTCGGGCGGTTCGGGGGGCGGCGGAGGCAGTCGAGGCAGCTTTGGTGGCAGCGGTAGCAGTGGCGGTCGAGGACAGTCCGGGGACGACTTCAATCCAGCTGGCGGAGGTTCGGGAGGATTTGGCGGGGGTGGCGCGGGACTCGGTGGCGCGATCTTCGTGGATAGTGGTGCGGGACTGGTTCTGATTGACAGCACGTTTCGCAATAATTCGGCAACTGGAGGGAATGGCGGAAACGGAAACTCCACGTCTGATGACGGTCAGGGGCGCGGCGGCGCGATTTTCGTGCGATCGGGTGGGGTGCTGCAGCAGCAAAATACGACCTTCGACAGCAATTCGGCAGAAACGGCAGATAGCGACATCGCCGCATTCGGTTCGGTCAGCGAGTTAGAAAAGCCGACGATAACGGTGACGGCGGGAGAGACGGCTCCAAGTGAAGCGCCAGTAGGAGAGCGCCAAATTGGGGTGTTCGCGATCGCTCTCGACAGCCCCTTCCCGCTCCCGCTCGATATCGCGTATTTGCTAGAGGGCACGGCTCAATCAAAGGATTACCGCGTTAGCTTCGAGCCGAGTACGGTCGAATTCACAGAGTCTAGTTTCAGAATTCCGCCTGGAGTCATCGAAGTGACGGCTCGGGTTGAGGCTGTAGACGATGATGACTTCGACCCGAATGAAACGGTTGAGTTTTTGCTGACGGCTGCGGAAGAAGGCGATCGCTATCAAGTCGGCACGCCCAACTCCGCCACCCTCACCATTGCGGACAACGAGCCAGAAGTAAGCTTCGCTGCGGCAAGTTTCGGCTCCGTTACAGAAGGCGAGACGGGTTCGTTCGTTTTGAACTTGACACAGCCCGTCAGACGTCGCGGTGGGATTGTGGTGCGCTACGAGGTGGGCGGAAGTGCGAGTGGCAGTAGCGATTACGAAACGCTCGATCCGCCAGCCAGCATCCTAATTCCCGAGGGCGAACAGACTGCAACCATTAATGTTTCAACCTTTGGCGACGACCTGACCGAGGGAGACGAGACGATCGCTCTAACGCTGCTCGATTCTGGGGCGGGCGATGGCTATGGGGCAAGCGAGACGGCACGAACGGCAACGTTGACGATCGCCGATGCCACTCCTAATTTCCAAACGGGAACACCCGGAGTTCGCATTCGCGAAACGGGAGACAGTACGGATGTTGTCGAAGACGGCACGACGGATAGCTACTCGGTCGTGCTGACCGATGCGCCGAGCGATATAGTCGAAATTTCTCTGGCGAGCGATCTCGCTCAATTGCAAACGAGTACGTCAGTTCTGCAATTCGATGCGAGCAATTGGAACGTGCCGCAGGTGGTGACGGTGGAGGCGATCGCCGATGGCCTCGTTGAAACTGCTGCGGAAAATACGAGTTCGATTGCGCATACGGTGTCGAGTGCGGATGCGGGGTATGACGCGATCGCTGTTGAAGACATCGCAGTCAGCATTACCGATACGGTGTTCGACGCAGCAGATACGGCAGAAGGGTTAGAGAGAGCGCTTGAAGAATTACAAGTCATCATCGAGCGGGAATTACTAGCGGTCGATCTGCCGATTATGGGATTGCTGGGAGATTCCGCGCCGGGATTTATCGACAGTTTTAAGAACGAAATCGTGAATGCAGTGGCGACAGCGAAGGAGCTTACGCCGGAATCGCTACAAGAACTATTGCAGGGGAAGTTGAGAGAGATTTTCCCGGCGACAGAAGGTGGAGCGGGGCCGAAAGCCAATGTTTCCATCGACAGCATTTCGACTTCAGAAGTGAGTTTCAACATCAATATTGGCGAAACTTACGAGCTGGCCGATTTCTCTCTCGATGCCGATTTGGGATTGCCCGCGCTGGGAATAGAGATAGATGGGCGGGCGCGATCGCAGTTCAATTACGGCTTAAATCTAACCTTTGGCATCAACAAAAATTTTGGATTCTTTGTTGATGCTGGCGTGGATGAAGACGCCGGACTGAAGAAGACAGGTCTAGCTGCAAACGTTGATTTCTCACTGAGCGATGATTTCAGTGCGACTGGAAATCTAGGATTT
>JBCBTL010000675.1:0-2157 GCA_039818705.1 Cyanobacteria bacterium J06639_1 | reverse complement strand
GCTGTGAAGCAGAAAGCTCTTGAGGCGACTCAAGAAGCCCGCGCTCTATCCGTAGGATGAGCGTCGGGAGAAGTCACTCGATTCAAAGGCGATCGCTCTGACCGACAATGAGTCACGAAGAGGCCAGCATTGACTCTGGCCTCTTCGTCATTAGTCTTATACTTGGTCTTATCCTTCCGGGTTTGGGTTAACGGAAGGGTTGGGCGTACATGATGCCGCCCTGGGCATGAGGCTGGTTGAGGCCGCGTTCGACCCCGAGGGGACCGAGATTTCGCTCGAAAATTTCCCCGTAGTTCCCCACTGTAGAAATTACGGCATAAGCCCAATCCGGCTCCATCTCTACGTCCAGGAGTTCGCCGAGGTTACCTTCTGCACCTAAGAACCGACGTATTTCGGGATTGCTGCTGCTGCGCATTTCCTCAACGTTTTTGCTGGTGATCCCCATTTCTTCAGCATAGATGAGTGCGTTCACCGTCCAGCGCACGACATCTGCCCACTGAGAATCTCCTTGTTTGACCAGTGGCCCGAGGGGTTCTTTGGAGATCGTTTCTGACAAAATAGCGTGTTCGCCAGGATTGCCCATCGTACTCCGACGAGAAATTAGCGTGCTTTGGTCAGAGGTGAGGGCATCGCATTCGCCGCGATCGTAGGCGCTTGCAGAGGCATCGTTATCGTCAAATTTGACGGAAGTTAGCGCTAAATTCCGCGCTGCAAATGTTTCCTCCAGATTGGCCTCGGTGGTGGTGCCGCGAATCACGCAAACGCTGCGACCGTTCAGGTCGGCCACGGTTTGAATACCCGAGGCTTGTCGCACCATGAACCCTTGGCCGTCGTAGTAGGTCGTCGGGCCATAGGTAGCTTGCCAGTCGCGATCGCGAGTCAGCGTCCAGGTGGTGTTCCGACTCATCACGTCGATCGTGCCCGCCGCGAGCGCGTCTTTGCGATCGGCAGCTTGTAGATAGACATACTCAACATCTTCGCCATCCGCGGCCACGTCGGGAACGCCGAAGACGGCAGCGGCGATCGCCCGACAGATATCGACATCGAAGCCAGAGTAATTACCGAGTTCGTCCCGTTTGCCAAACCCAGGCAATTGACTGTTCGAGCCACAGGTGAGGATGCGCTTGTCGCGGATGCGAGCCAGCGTTCGTCCGGCTCCTGGCTCGTCAATTCCGCTCGATTTAGCAAAGACCCCGCAGCTCGCCAAAGGCAGCAGGAGTGCCAATCCCAACAAGGTTTTCACGAGCTTATTTTTGGCGATCGCCCGCACGTTTACATTCACGCGTGTTCCCTCTAGCACGTCACCTTCGTTCGTCCGCTCGCCGCACTACAGACCACTCAGTAGGAATAGCGGCACCAGACTCTTCGGTTATCTTTCCCTGACAATTAGCGGACTTCCTCCGAGTCATCACGGAACTTAACTCCCCGATACATGCCGTTACGGTCGATTTCGCAAGATAACGGGGCACAATAAGAGAAATTCTGCGTTAGCCAAGACTACATGGCCGCTCCAACTGCCCCGACCGTTCTCAATCACGCCCTGATCGTCAAAGATCGGAGTGGGCCGAAAGCGTACTGGTTGACGGCAACGATGTATACGATGGGGCGATCGCCGCGCAATAACATCCGTATCGATTCAGAATACGTCTCGCGCCACCACGCCATCTTGGTGCGTATCCCTAGCGTTAAGGGTGGATACTCTTATCAAGTGCTCGACGGCGACAGCGAGGGTAATCCCAGCACCAATGGCGTGTTCGTCAACGGTAAGAAAGTCGATTTTCACGATCTTAAAAATGGCGATGAGATCCGCCTCAGTTCGGATTCGACCGCGACGTATTTGTTGACGGAGAAAACTCTCGATTTCATCCTGTCCACCTACGAGCGCACCCAACTTTTGGGTTAGATCGTGAAGGCTGAAACGGTGAAGGCTCAAGCGGCTACGCGTACTGAGCGCGGATTGCTTCAATCCGCTTGCGGTTCACGCCCAGATCCGACTTGCCCAGGCGCGAGGCCGATCGCACGTGAATCACGCTGGCCGCTTCATCCGCATAAAACTCCACGTCATCCACAAACCCCATGAGTTTGCTGGTGAATTCAGCGTAGAGATAGCGATCGCCTCGCTCCACCACCTTCGTCTGCTCCATCCCCTCGACCACC
>JBCBTL010000674.1:0-2157 GCA_039818705.1 Cyanobacteria bacterium J06639_1 | reverse complement strand
GGTCAGATCGACCCGGAGCGGATTGATGATTACATCGCGGCGGGCGGCTATCGCGGGCTGTTTCGCGTGTTGCGGGAGATGAGTCCGGCGGAGGTGGTGGATGAGATTTCTCAGAGTGGCTTGCGCGGGCGCGGGGGCGGCGGTTATCCGACGGGGTTGAAGTGGGCGACGGTGGCGAAGGCGGAGAGTCTGCAGAAGTACATCATTTGCAATGCAGACGAGGGCGATCCGGGCGCGTTTATGGATCGCAGCGTCTTGGAGAGCGATCCGCATCGGGTATCGATCCGGTGGTTTGACACTGCCGAGGAGGTCTGACATGTCTACTGCAAATCATCCAAACACCTACGATGCGATTGTCATTGGCTCCGGCATTGGCGGCATGGCTGCGGCTGCGGCCTTAGCGAGATTTGCGCAGAAACGGGTGCTCGTCCTCGAACAGCATTTCGTGCCGGGGGGCTTCACCCAAGCCTTCGAGCGCGACGGCTTCAAGTGGGACGTGGGCATTCACTACGTTGGCGATATGGGTGCGGGCAGCTTCGGGCGATCGCTCTTCGACTACGTCACCGACGCGCAGGTGAAATGGCAGCGCATGCCCGAGGTCTACGACAAAATCGTTTTCCCCGACTTCACCTTCGACATCCACGGCACTCCCGAGCGCTATCGGGAGGATCTGGCTGCCCTCTTCCCCGCCGAGAAAGAGAATCTCGATCGCTACTTTGCCGATGTCGAACGCATTGAGAAAGAAGCTGGATTTTATCTCGTGCGCGATATGTTTCCGCGTTGGCTGCATCCGGCGATCGCTTGGTTGACGCGGCGAGGACGCAAGCTGGCCGAGATGACGGTTCTCGACTACATGGCCGATCGGTTTGACGATCCGCGCCTGATCGCCTTGCTGTTGTCTCAGTGGGGCACGTATGGATTGCCGCCCTCGCAGAGTGCATTCGGCATTCACGCGATGGTCACCAGCGGGTACGGTAGCGGCGGCTGGTATCCCGTGGGTGGAGGAAAACCCATTGCCGACGCGGTTGTGCCGATCGTCGAACGGGCAGGCGGACGAGTTCTACTCCGGCGCGAAGTCACCGAAATTCTTACCGATCGCGGACGCGCTTGCGGCGTCAAAACCCGCACAACCCATGCCCCGCAGTCTGCTGTGGAAGAATTCCGCGCCCCCGTCGTGATTTCCGATGCGGGAGCCTTCAATACCTACACGAAGCTGCTGCGCGACCCGCGCGTCAGCGAGTGGAAAGAGGCCGTGCGGGAGTTCCCGAAAGGGTATAGCGCGGTTCAAGTCTTCCTCGGATTGAATGGCTCGCCGCGATCGCTGGGGTTCAACGGAGAGAACCACTGCATTTACGAAGCCTACGACCACGATCGCGCGTTGGACGTCCAGCTGGCCGAACCGGAAACCGAGCTTACCAGTTGCTTCCTCTCGTTCCCGTCCCTCAAAGACCCAACGGCAGCGCGACACACCGCCGCCGCCATGTTTATCGTGGACTACGATCGCTTCGTGAAATGGCAAGGCCAGCCCTGGCGCAAGCGAGATCCTGACTACTACGTCTTGAAGCGGGAGATCGAACGAGCGACTCTCGCCTTTCTAGAACGTCACTATCCTGGTTTCGGCGAGTTGGTGGAATGCGTAGAGGTCGCCACGCCGCTGACGATGGAGTATTTCGATGCCAGCGATCGCGGCGCGATTTACAACATTCCTTGGGTGCCGGAGCGGTTTGAAGTGCCTTGGTTGGGGGCACGCACGCCCGTGAAAAACCTCTATTTGGCTGGAGCAGACGCGCTCAGTCACGGGATTTTGCCCTCGCTGATGGGGGGCATCAAAGCGGCAGGATTGGCGATCGGGCCGTTCGGCTTCTTCCGGTTAATGATGGCAATTCAAAAAGCCGGACGAATCGCTGATTCTCCTTTGCAGCACGAATCCGTTCCTGCGGAGAGACCTCGCGGTCGCCGTTTGGCAGGGGAGTAGCGTCATGGCAGTTAAAACCCTCAGCATCGACGGTCAGTGGGTCAGCGCCCGCGAAGGGGAAACCCTCTTGCAGGCAGCCACCGAAGCGGGCCTCCGCATTCCCACCCTCTGCCATCTGGATGGCGTGGGCGACGTGGGGGCGTGTCGGCTGTGTCTGGTGGAGATCGCCGGAACGAGCAAGC
>JBCBTL010000673.1:0-2160 GCA_039818705.1 Cyanobacteria bacterium J06639_1 | reverse complement strand
TCACTCGCTTGGACAGCGTCTCTTCATTCATCCAGCGATTGGCTTCAACCGACGTGAAAAAATCAATACCGTCCATCACCACCGTGGCTTCATTCGCAGATAGGTTGCCGTCTTCCTGAATTTGCTCCCGCAAACCGGAGCGATCGCGAGCGTTCGCGTCAATGCGACGGTAGTAAATCTCCAACAAATCGGATAGTTCTTCCGGATTGGAGTCAATGTAGCGATCCGACGCGACCAACACGTCCAAAATGGCATTCGGAGCATCCTGACTCGACAACACCACCGTATGGCCTTGCTTGCGAGCTTGAGTTACAAAGGGCTCCCACAGTACAGCCACAGCAATCCGCTCGCTCGGATCTTGCACGAGCTGCCACGCCTCAGACGCTTCGACAACTTTCACTTCGCGAAAATCCGACAGATTGAAGTTATCGAATCGAATATCCAACACCTGAGCGAGATATTCACTGGGCGTATCTTCGGCGTAAGCAATGCCGAGGGGTTGGGTGCTGATACTCCCGTTGTTCAGAAGCGTTTGTAAGTCATTAAGCGACTTCAACCCCGGGAATTGAGGCGTGTTCAGCGTAACGGCATCCGCCCCCACGGTTCTGTCAATTAGACCGACGATTTTGCCCTCCGGTTTCTGCTGGAGAAAGCGATCGAGCGTCGTCACCATCAAATCGGCTTCGCCGCGATTGAGCCGTTCAGCGCGCTCTGCTTGCGAGAATTCGTCCTCATAGCGCAACTCGATATTCGCAGCGTCCAACGCAGCTTGAAACTCGTCGTTGCGAAACGTGCTGTAACCACTAAACGTGTCCCCTAAAAGGAGGACTTCATCACCTCCACGGTTAACCAAAAAGCCAAGGGAAGGGGCTTTCACATTAGATCCCAGGCGAGTGGCTGCATACCAACCAGCCCCTAAGACTCCTAAAGCAGCCAGAATGTAAACAATGGGAGGAGGCCCACTTTTGGAGGCCATCGCAGTTAATCCTCAGAAGTATCGACAGTTGAAGTGGTCTCGTACTTGGGAAAGACCACCGGCAATGACAGATCGCTGGACTCGGGCAAGCTTTCTAGCTCTTCGCGTTCGAGCGCTTGCAACCGCCGCGAGACTTCATCGTCCAGCGTCATTTGTTCCAGCTCGGCATTCAGTTGCTCCGCTGGATTCTCGGATAATTCAGCGTAGGCGCGATCGCGTAAACTCCGTCGCTGTACCGCAGACTTCGCCTGCTCGAACTGAGCGCGAGCCGAGTCGATATCCAAATCGCTGTTGACTTTGGCTGCAGCCGTCAACGCGCGATCGATCTCTGCCGCGTCTTTCATATTTTGCAGGTCGGTCTTATACGCTTCCAGCTTCAAACGCTCGCGATCGAGTTTTGCCCTCGATGCCGTGACAAACTCTTCCGTCTGGTGGACTTGCTCCTCCAGTTGCGGCAGCAATTTCTCAATTTGCAGCGCTTTGGTCATCGCCAGTCGCGCCGCAGCTTGATTGCCGTTGCGCTGAGCCACCAACGCTTGCCGCTCAGCCACGTCCAGCTCGCGCGCTTTCGCTTCGTATTTCTGCTTCGCCCGCCCGTAGGCAGCCACTTGCAGCGAAACTACTTCGGCCAGCTTTTGCACGGAGCCTTGCATCGACCTCAGCGATTCTTCCGCGACTTCTACAGCCGCTTGACCGCCCGCCTCAATGGGAATGCCCCATAGCCAATTCCAAGACCCTACGACTACACGTCCGGCCTTCTCTCCGAGAATCCAGTAGATTGCTTTCTTCACAGGTGTCATCCCGAAAAACAGTGACTCGCTCGCCTCTGTTGTACCCGCTAGAGTCCGAAAGACTCCGTGGAGTGATACCAGAAGCGTGCAGAAGCTTTACTTTTCGTACCCAAAGTCTGGTTCCCAACGTTCAAAGCCTATAGTGGGACTTCGGTTGGGCAGCGTCGCTAGACTTTACATCGGTTCCAAGTCAGCTAGTAACAGAGCGTGAATGCGTGTCGCTCTGTTGTAATTATCCTGCTTCCCCAGGCTGCTGACTTGCTGTCTACCCTAGCGATCGCTGTGCAGAGTCACCGATTTGACTGGTGAGATGCGTAAACACATTCAGTTGGTATTCCACGTATCAAAATGGTTCAAAACGGTCGATATTCAGGCCAAAAAGACAGGCAGTAC
>JBCBTL010000672.1:0-2161 GCA_039818705.1 Cyanobacteria bacterium J06639_1 | reverse complement strand
GCAGTATGCAGTCGATGGCGGTAGTGACCGATCAGCTCAGCATGAGCTGGGCGTTGCGCCATCTCGGCCCCTTGGGCTGGACGCCTGGCGTACACCTCGGTTTGCCCAACGAGCAGCGACCCCACCACATGAGTCAGCTCTTCGATTTGCTTGTGGCTGATACAAATACAGGCAAAGTGACAAACGCTGCGACAGAGTGGACCGGTCTGCCAGTGCCTTTGGCCGTGGATGCCGATGCGGATGGAGTTGAGGACGCCTTTGATGGTTTCCCCGCTGACCCAACCCGCTGGGCGGATACGGATCGCGATGGCATCGAAGACTCGTCAGACGATGACATTGACGGCGATGGCATTGCCAACGCCATAGAAGTTGCTAGGGGGACTTTCCCTTACAAAGCTGATTCGGACGGTGATGGCGTTGACGATCCAACCGAGATCAGGGCCGGATCTGACCCTGTCGATCCTCGCAGTCTTTAATTAGGACTCACGCATTTGTCTCTAAATCCCTCCACTGTGGGGGATTTAGAGAATGTGTTATCCCCCACACGAGAGAGCGAGAAGACCGCAAGTAGATTCAGCTACGTGAATCCTCAGGGTTTAGCCAGCGCAGCGTCGCTCCTGCAAGACAGTTAGGTAATTGAATGTGATGAAGCTTTCTACACTTCTGATGTGTGTAGCGATTTCGCTTGGGGTGTCTCCAGCGATCGCGCAGGAAAAGGGTGCCGATGCCGAAACGTATCCGCATATCAGCGGGAACGTAATTTTTCGCCTTGGCTACGATGGTGATTACGATGCTGATGCGCCTCGCATTGAGAGCAATGATGTTTTCCTCGACATGATTGCCTCGCCCGAAATTCACTTCACAAAAAGGTTTTCAATAGACTCAGAAATTCGAATAGAGACGGCCCGTCCGCCAACGAGAGATCGCTATTTCGAGGAACAGACACTCTTCGTGCGCAGCTTATTTATGAAGTATGCAGCTAACGATAACTTATCGCTACATGCAGGAAAATTCACCCCATCGTTTTCATTTGCTTCATTTGAGATTCCGGGAATGTATGGCAATAGTTACAACCGGGAAATCGAGCTAATCGAACGCGTTGGCTTCGGTGCTGAATATACTTTTAATGCCGGAGCGTCTGGCCGGCACACGCTAAGCGCCAGTACATTTTTCGACGATACCAGCATTCTGTCCGACTCCCTAGCCCTGGGCTCGCTAAGTCGAGGTCGCAATCGACTGGAAGACGGTGGTGCCAGCAACACTGAGTCATTTGAATCATTTGCGGTTTCGCTCGAAGGCAGTGACATCAGTCGGCTGCCGGGCTTCACATACAAACTTGCATATTTGCACGAGGCAGCAGGCAGGGGTGATGTGGCCGATGAAGACGGCTTTTTGGTAGCGGCAATGCAATCGTTTCAGTTGGGGGATGGAAAATCGCTTACTTTAATTGGTGAAGTTGCCCCTTTGTGGAATTTCGAAGGAAGCGCCGACAATATCATCTATACGAGCGCAGGATTAGTCTACCGAGCCAACCCCTGGCTCGCGATACTTTCCGGCACCAGTCGATCGAGGGATCTCGCCAGCGGTGGCACCTTTGAAGATTACACTGTGCAAATATCGGTTGAATACGATCTGGGACATGGCACTTCCATCGCGTTAGCACACGAGTTCACTCGAGATCGGAACGTGAATGCCAGGCTATTTGGATTCCGACTCAACCAGGTATTGAATTTTAATTGAACATGTCAGGTTTGGATCGTCACATCAAGCTACGTCTGGATCTTGTTGAACGGGGTCTTGTTGAACGGGTGTCATAAATAGAAATGCTGGAACGACTGACCATGCTACAAGAATGGCAAAATAGGCAGACTCAGGAATAATTCTAAACCAGTTAGCTGCAAGCAAGCCAGAAATGAGAATGACGTGTGCGAAAACTGCCCAAATAAGGCTGGCGACGACTTGCATCTTTGCCATAGAGTTAGTGAGTAGAATGTTTCGATAAAAGGCGATCGCCAAAGGCATAAAAATCAAGACAGCAGTAAGCAATCCTGGATTATACGATTGGTTGACAACGCCTGAGAGAATATGACTAATGGCATTCACCAGCACAATACCATTCATGGCCAGAGCCGGAAATAAGTAGGTTGGACTGCGCCAGATA
>JBCBTL010000671.1:0-2162 GCA_039818705.1 Cyanobacteria bacterium J06639_1 | reverse complement strand
CCGCTTTACCATTCGAGGCGTTACCGGACTTCGGCGATTTGGGATTGGGGGAAATCTGAGTCATGGGTCGGTTCTCTCAATGGAAGTGACGGAAAGTCAAAGAGGGCACGGAGCAGGCAATTGCAGTTGAAAATACGAGGGTTGAAAGCACTAGGGTCGGAAACACGAGGAAAAAAATTGAGCGTGCAGTCGGATAGAAAAATGATGGAAACGGACGAGCCCGACAACAGCAAATCAACAAACTGAATCGCGATCGCGCGAGGACGACTCGGTCAGGTCGTCATCTGTACCGCCTTGGACATAATGGCTTCGCCATCGATCGCCATTAACATATCCCCTTCGGCAGTAAGCCAGTACCCGCGCAAAAAGGGTGCCATTCCGGGGGTGATGGCAGAGGCAGGGGGCGATCGCAGCTCGGCCAGCTCGAAAAGTTCGATATCTTCAACCCGCTTAACCACTACCCCCACTGTGCGATCGTCCACGTTCAAAACGATGGTGGCGTAGGTCGACGAACTCGTAGCCTGCTGATACCAAGGGGTTAAGCCCATCTGGTGTCCCAAATCGAACACCCACAGCACTTCGCCTCGCCAGTTGTAAACCCCCATCACCCAAGGCGGCATGTCGGGAATGCGCACGATCGCCCCCACCGGGATGTTGATTACCTCCACCATCTGCGTAACCAGCAGCAGCGCAGTCGTGTTGGGCTCCAGATAAAACCGCAGCCATTGGTCGCCGCGACGTTCGCTCGCTTCACTGGCCAGCGAGACCGCATCGAGCGGAGCATTGGGGTTCGTGGGAGGTATCGAGCCGGAAAACATGCCGCACCTTTTCGTTTAGCGATTGGGGAAATACCAGCGAGAGCTTTTTTGCATTAGGCCAATACCTGATCGAGCGTTCGCTTCAGCTCGTCACCGTCAACAGGCTTGGATAAATAAGCATCGGCACCCTGCTTCATGCCCCAAAACTTATCCATCTCGGTGTCTTTCGTGGAACACATGACAATCGGAATCGAACTCGTGTCCGCTCCGGCTTTGATGTCGCGACACAGCTCGAACCCACTCCGACCGGGCAACACCACATCCAAAAAGATAATGTCCGGTTTCGTGCTGCTCAACTGAGTCATGGCTTCGTCGCCGTCACCGGCCCGGATCACCGTGTAGCCAATGGCTTCCAAACAGCCCGAGAGCAACTCGCGGTCAGTTTTGGTGTCATCGACGACTAACGCTGTACTCATGAAACAAACCTCGTGAATGGCCTGGGCAACGACAGAAGAAATGAGTGAGAAGAAGTGCGCGAAAAACAGAGCGAAAATTCACAAACTCGCAAGCTTGCAAGCTTGACTCTACATAACTGTAGCGCCACTCCCGGAAAGATGTTTCTCAATGACGGAAAGTACCGTTTCGGCATCAACGGGCTTACTTAAAAAGTCCGACGCTCCCACCAACTTTGCCCGCAAGCGATCGACAATGCCGTCGTTTCCAGTCAAGATCACCACGGGGGTATCCTGGAACGCCGACACTTTTCGCAACTGAGCGCAAATCTCGTAGCCGTTGGTGTTCGGCATGACCAAATCTAAGAAGATAAAGTCGGGTTTGCGCGTGAGCAGCGTGGCGATCGCCCGCATGGAGTCGGTAACGATGACTGCCTGGTAGCCGCGTGAGGTGAGACTTTTTTCCATGGTTTGACAGACCAAGGGGCTGTCATCCACGCAGGCAACTACAGGGCCTGCGCCGTCTCCGCCACCAGCCTTTGCAGCCGTTGTTCCAGCTCCCGTCGCCCCCGCTACCGGAGCTGGTAGATCGCCAATTGCTTCCAAGCTGACGTAGCCGGCTTGGACGAAGGGTAGCAGCGATCCCGTGACTTCAATGACGTTGCGGCGGGTGTGAACCCCGAGATCGCGCAGCGTCCGTTCCCCTGTAAGCAGGGTCGTCATGGCCTGATAAACCGCTGGCGAAGTCTGCTGCTGGAGCTGCTCGGGCTGTTCGATGGTGGGAGCGCGGTTGGGAGAGCGATCGGCAATTTTGGCAGCC
This sequence comes from Cyanobacteria bacterium J06639_1, assembly GCA_039818705.1. Classification (GTDB taxonomy): domain Bacteria; phylum Cyanobacteriota; class Cyanobacteriia; order Thermostichales; family PCC-7336; genus JBCBTL01. Next base: position 132 of record JBCBTL010000671.1, on the reverse strand, counting down.
TGCCACGCGTGCCACGTGCTGTCGAGCTGCTCGATCGCCTGTTCGACATCCATCAACACCATCTGGGGGGATAGGGGCTCGCTGGGTTTGGTGCGGCAGCGAATGCGCTGGGCCTGACGCACGTCAAAAAGC
>JBCBTL010000670.1:0-2167 GCA_039818705.1 Cyanobacteria bacterium J06639_1 | reverse complement strand
TACAGAGACAACAGTTTTTGAGAACCTACCTGCTTCTGAAGAAACGACATCAGATGCGATATCGAGGTTTAGAGAAGTTTCTAGCCGGTTCGTGCAACTTCCTGCATTCTCTCTTATGCTCAATACTTTCATTCCCAGTGCATGGCTGGAAGTTGTCAGTCACGTTGAATTTGGGAATTCTGTCCTCGGATGTCAGTTCAGCGATAGAAGACTGTTTGCACTAAAATCACTTACCCGACACTGCGGTTGGATTTTTCCGTTTGAAAAGGCTGCTTTGGTGTGTGATCGACCTACCAATCTTGTCCTCGATCGAGACGGACTACCCAGTGGTAAGGAAGGATCGGGAACTTCGTTCGCCGATGGCTTTAGTATCGGATGCCGTACACAGGCATCTGAGTCTGCTTCATCGTCTGATACAAACGATTAAGTCAAATCGATAACTGAGAGTGAGCGGCTAGTACTACCACTTAAGTAAATTAAAGCTTTCCATGTCGATGGTGGCACGGTTGCGGTAAATCGACAGCACGATCGCCAATCCCACCGCTGCCTCTGCCGCCGCCACCGTAATCACGAAGACGGTGAATACTTGACCGCGAATGCTTCCCGAATCTAAGAAATTCGAGAAGGCTAGGAAGTTTAGATTGACAGCGTTGAGCAGAATTTCAATCGACATCAGCACGCGCATGACGTTGCGACTGACCACTAGGCCGTAAATGCCGATGCAGAACAGAGCGGCGGCAACCAGCAGGAAAAATTGCAGTTGTAACATCTCGCTCTCTCCTAGTTAGATTCGGACGCAGTGCCCGTTGGAATTTGCTCGCGGGGACGCTCTAGCAGCGAAAACTCTTCCGGCTCTCCCGCATCGGTTGGGACTTCTGCGATGAACTCGCGACGCGCCAGCACGATCGCTCCAATCAGCGCCATCAGCAACAGTACGGAAGCGACCTCAAATGGCAGCAGGTAGTAGCTGAAGAATTGCCCGCCGATCATCGTGACGCTGCTAATCGATTGAATCGGTTGAATGTCCCAAGGAGTGGTCAAACTCACGAACGAGAACAACGCGAACACGCCCGCACATACTACTGCTGTCAAAGCGTTGCGCAGCCAGCCGAGAGGCAGCGGCTCGAATTCCTGGTTGCGATTCACCAGCATGATGGCGAACAGAATTAGGACGTTCACAGCCCCTACGTAAATCAGAATTTGGGCGGCAGCAACGAAATCCGCATTCAGCAGCAAGTACAGGCCAGCCATGCTCGTAAACACCGCCCCCAGCATGAACGCTGCGTAGACGATGTTTTCAATCAGCACGACTCCCAAGGCAAACCCGAGGGTCATGGCCGAGAGAATCAGAAAGCTGACGAACGAGGCTCCTTCCGGCAATTCCACAACGAACTCCTAATCCAACCGAGGCAAAAAGATGGGCGAATGTCAGTCAGCTTTGTCGGCAACGGGTTCTTTGCTTTCGGCTGCTGCTTTGGCGGCGCGGATGTCGGCCAGGATGTCTTCGGGACGTTTGCCGATGCGCTGCGACCCCTTGGGCAGGTCGTGCGGCTCCATCACGCCTTCAGGAAGATAAGCCAATTCCCGCATCGGCGCAACCATCGGGTCTTGCGTCACCTTGTAGGGCAGACGACCCAGCGCCACTTGGTTGTAGTTCAGCTCGTGGCGGTTGTAAGAGGAAAGCTCGTATTCTTCCGTCATCGAGAGGGCGTTGGTGGGGCAAAACTCAACGCAGTTGCCGCAGAAAATGCAGACGCCGAAGTCGATGCTGTAGCTGTAAAGCTCTTTCTTTTTCAGCTTGGGGTCGAACGCCCAGTCCACCACGGGTAGGTTGATCGGGCACACACGCACGCAGACTTCGCAGGAGATGCACTTGTCGAACTCGAAGTGAATTCGTCCGCGAAAGCGCTCGGAGGGGATCAGCTTTTCGTAGGGATATTGCACCGTAATCGGGCGGCGACCCATGTGGTCGAATACGACGGACAATCCTTGCCCGATCGCCTTGGCCGACTTCCACACGTCGCTGGCGTATTCGTTGACCTGGGTGAGAAACTTCATCGCGAATGTCCTCTCGAATGCAGAAGCAAATTAACCGCCAAAGACGGAAGGCAAAGCCAGCTTAAAGGCTGCCGTTAACAGCAAGTTCACCAGGGAGATGGGCAGCAAG
>JBCBTL010000669.1:0-2173 GCA_039818705.1 Cyanobacteria bacterium J06639_1 | reverse complement strand
TCTATCGATACTGAAGAGCGATCGGGATGACGAAATGTTTTCCCCGCTTCAAAAATCGCGCCATACTAACAGCAACGTTTGCTATTGTGCCCTAAAGCTCGTTTGCCATCTCAACGGATGCCTCGCCTGTGACAACTCATATCGTATGACCGTGCTGTCTAAAAAAATTTGTTTGATCGGCGATAACGGCGTAGGGAAAACGAGTTTAATACGACGCTTTGTCGAACGTCAGTTTAGCGATGAATACTTATCAACCGTTGGCGTAAAGATTTCCCGTAAAACGCTGTATTCCGAAATAGCCGGTAATGGCGATCGCGAACTGAGGCTATTGATTTGGGATTTGGAAGGGCGGCAGAAGTTTAAGGCGATCTCTCCCACATATCTGAGGGGAGCAAGCGGTGCCGTAATTGTTGCCGATGTAACTCGCGAGGAAACGATTGCCAGTCTTATCGGTCACATCCGCATGTTTTTGACGGTAAACCCGAGTGGGATTGTTGCGATCGCCTACAACAAAATTGACTTGAGAAAAGACCCGAAAGATGAGACTCTATCTGCGTCCTTATTGCAAACCATTCATCAAGATCGTGCGGGTCGCTCCATTGATGCCTACCTCACGTCTGCCAAATCCGGCTTACATGTCGATCGGCTGTTTCAAAAGCTTGGCGACAGTATTTTAGCCGCAGGATAGACCAGAACGTCCTTATCATTCTCGGATCCGGCAAGGTTCGAGCGAACCAGCGGACTGCGCTCAGTGTTGCAGAATTACCTGAGCTGCTGGAACAAAAGAAAAGGCGATCGCTCTTCCCGACTTTTTTACTTTCCCTGATTAGGATGCAGTTATGAGACATCTAAAGCGGGAGTCGTTTCAACCTCAGTAGAGTTGACGGCATTCGAGCCGATTTGGATGGTTTACAGTCGCATAGATGCAGCTCTCGATGTTAAGTCGGGCTGATTTCGTGCGTGTTGAGCTGAATGAATGACGAGAGGTTATTCTCATGATTAAGGTACTTTTGAGTGCCAGTGTTGCCCTCAGTGCTTTGACTTTCGCTGGTGGATACGTGCTGGCTCAGGAAGACTTGCCTGGTGTGGCTCCAGCCGAATCGTTGGAAACAGAAGGAAGCGTTCCTGACCTGATGGAGACGGAGCCGTTAGAGGCAGCCGACCCCTCACTTGAAGGAACCGATCCCACTCTGGGGGGCGCCGATCCGGCACTAGAGGCAGCCGATCCGACTCTGGAGGGTGCCGATCCCGCTCTGGAGGCAGCCGATCCGGCCCCTGAGGGAGCCGACCCCACTTTGGAAGCCACAGATGCTGAGGCGGCTGGAACGGTTGAGGTTTCAGATGCCGACTTAGAAAAGATTGCGGCGACGTTGACCAAGCTTCAGGATGTTGAAGCCGACACGCAGATGCAAATTTCTGAGGCTATCGAAGGGCAGGGACTGACCGAAGAGCGTTTCAGCGAAATTTCTTCGGCCAAACAAGTTTCTCCCGAAGCTGAAGCCAGTGCCGAGATTTCCCCGGTAGAAAGCGAGCAGTTCGATCAGGCAATGTTGGAGATCGAAACGATCGATTCTGCCGCGATCGCACAGCAAGAGGAAATCATCAAAGCTGATGGTTTTGAGGTTGAAGAGTTCAACCAAATGTTGAGCGAAATTCAAAGCGATCCCGAGCTGTTTGAGAAAGTTCAGGAGATGTCTGAGAGCTAGCAGAATCGCGATCGTAGTGCGAGGTGGTTTCATAGGCTGTTCCATTGCCGTTGAACGTGCCTCGCGCTGCATTGAGAATTCGGTTGGCTTCGCAGTCTTGAAGTTGATTTTTTGGAGGTCATCATGTCCCTTTCCATCCGTTCGCTGGCCACAGTTAAATGGGTGTTTTTAGCCCTGACGGTTGTAGCGCTGGCAGCTTGCGAGCCTTCTTCAACCGACACCACTGATTCGCCTGATGCCCCCTTCGATGCTCCCGCCGATAGCGTACCGTCCGAGTGAGGTTGGCATATTATTTTCCGTATCCTCAATATCGAATTCAAATTCCTCGCCAGATGCTGAACTTTGGTGAGGTTTTTTCTCGAAGGCAGAAACTAACCAACCCTAGTTGGATGCCGCTCGTCGGATGGCCAGCAGCTTAGATACCTGCGATGTTCGTGCCGTTCTGGTCTTGGAAATGGGGTCGCTGT
>JBCBTL010000668.1:0-2178 GCA_039818705.1 Cyanobacteria bacterium J06639_1 | reverse complement strand
AGATTTACGAAGCAGCATTCAACGGAGTCAATCGCGAGTTGAAGGCCGATGACGTGCTGCGGGTAACGATGCGAGGCGATCGCGGCGGTCGCGCCAGTTTTCAGATCGTGGGCGTGACTCCGGATATTGCCATGCCGGAAATTTCGCCGGGGTTCTACGAGGGGAAAGTCCGCATCGATCGCTCGACCCCAGTGGTTGCCGATGGCGAGCTGCAGCTCACGCTAGAAGTGGATGGGGAGCGCACGGCGATCGCCAGCACCGACCCCGTCAACATTCGCCCCTGATGTTGGGGCCGAGCGAGCGGTGTCGCACACTCAGTTGGTAACGAGAGGGAAAGCGATCGGGCTTTTTCTGAAGAAAAAAGCCCGATGAAATGAAATTCTTTTGGGAATGGGTGCATAAGGCACGAGAGCTGCTCGTAGAGACGTATGCAGTTGGCACTCTTGGGCTTGAAGGTGCAAACACTTTCAGCCTTGGGGCCTCATCGTTCTAGAGACCTCGAACTCATGGCTTTTGACTCTGCGAGCAGCGCAGCACTTCCTGGTGCTGGCGAATTTTCGTTTGAGACTTCCCTCGTTTCCGAATTGCCACCCCAACGGGAAGTCGTGTTTATCGATGATTCCGTTGACAACTATCAGGATTTGCTCGATCGCGTCAGCACTCAAGCAGATGTCGTCATTCTCGATCGCTCTCAGGACGGCATCGCCCAAATCGGTCAGGTTCTCAGTCAGTACGAGAATCTCGATGCCGTTCACGTGGTGTCTCACGGAGATGCGGGTAGCCTGCAATTGGGTAGTACGACGCTCGATAGCAGCAATTTAAGTCACTACACGGACGAGCTACAGCAGTGGTCGAATGCATTTTCGGAAGATGCTGACCTGCTGTTCTACGGCTGTCACGTCGGCGGGTCTCCCGACGGGCTGCTGTTCGTCGATCGCCTGGCAGACCTGACGGGAGCTGATGTTGCTGCCTCGGATAACCTGACAGGTAGTGCAGATGCCGGGGGTGACTGGGATTTTGAGGTTGTAACGGGGGCGATTGAAACTGACCTGGCGTTTGGCGCGGTCGAGTCTTTGAGCGGAGTTGCGTTAGCGACTGCTTTGAGTGGAACCCTCAGCGGCACCAACGAGTTTAGCGACGACGTGACGATTTCGAGTGCGATCGCGCTCGACGGGGACGTGCAGCTCGATGTCTTTGGCGATGTCACGATCGACCTAGACGGGACGATTGCGGGGAATAATGCAGGCGATCGCGATAATCTCACCATCGTTGCCACGGGCAAAGTGACGATTGGTGGCGATATCAAAGGCGGCGGCTTACAAAACATCTCGATTACGGCTGGGGCGATCGAGGTTCAGGACGACGTTCTGATTTCTAGCCGAACGATTGACGAAGCGGGAACTACACCTAACTTTGAAACGGCTGCTTCTGTTGGCGACTCAGGGTCGATCTCTCTGATTGCCTCGGGAGAGGTTGGCGGCGAGACGGAATTCAGTGATGAAACGACCGCTCTCGATATCGGCGAGGGCGCGCAAATTTTGGCGCACGCGATCGGCTCTGGAAATGCGGGTAACGTCGAGCTGAAAGCTGAAGATACGTCCGTTCGCCTCGGCCTCACACCGTTTGGATTTTCGAATAAGACCGTTCGCATTGACGTGGACAACGCCACGATTAAGGGCAACGACATCACGATTCAGGCGGACGCGATCGACAATAACCCGCTAGGTGAGGCTCCGTCTTACCTTCAGAAAGCGGTGATTCGTCCCTTCGTGAATGGCACGGCGGCAACGGTTTTCGGCGCTCTGAGTAATTCCTTTGGGCTGCCAGCAGCTTCGGTGCAGGTGCGCGGTTCTGAGACGAAAGTGCGGCTCGACGGCGGCTCCATTGACGCGAGCGGTGCGGTCAATATTGCCTCGAATTCAGCGGTAGACAGCAGCCTCGAAGCTATCAGCGTGGTGTCGCGAGGCTTGTCGCGGATGGCGGTGGCGTTCGGGTTTGCCACGGGTAAGGCGAATACCACGATCGCCGGGGGCACCACCATCAACGCTGGCAGCAATGTCGAGGTGCTTTCGGACGTGAAAACCACGAACGTGGCGCGATCGAAGGTTCTAGGAAATATCTTGTCTCCGCTCGGGATTCCGGCCAATGCCCAGGAGTCCGGCCTTTCGTTCTCCTTTG
>JBCBTL010000667.1:0-2180 GCA_039818705.1 Cyanobacteria bacterium J06639_1 | reverse complement strand
AGAAATTTCACGAACGGCGGCGGCGTGACTCCCGACTCCCGCACCATCAAGTCATCTTCGGAGAGCAATCCCACTACAGCCCCAGCTTCATCGAGCACGGGCAACCCGCCGATCTGTTTTTCAGCCAAAATTTGCAACGCATCTTGCAGTGACGTGTCGGGTTTGACGGCGATGGGATCGCGAGTCATCACATCAGCAACAGTGGCAGGCATACCGCAAGCTCTCCAGGGAATAGTTGTATTGTACGAGGCTCGTCGTCAGTCCTCAGCGCCGCGTACTGTCTCGAAGCAAGAGCGACCTCGAACTGAGAGCGACTGGGGTTCGATAAGCTGTAGGGCCTGCAGGCATCTAGAGTTTGCAGACGTACACTGAGCACTTCGCCGACTCCACCACTTGCGTGCTGACCGAGCCCAAAATGACCCGGTTCATGCCTTCCAAGCCGCGACTGCCCAACACGATGAGATCGGCATCGTAAATTCCGGCCAAACGGACGATCTCTTCCGCCGCATCTCCCGAGGCCACTTCGATCGCGATCTCTCCGTCCCACGCGTCTTCAAGTGCATCCGCAACATCATCCGCCAGCGATTCCAAATACTGCTCGGCCTCTAGCGCTTGCTCGCGGCGATCGCCTGCCTTTCGCGGCACGTCTGCCGGAATACTGTCTTCAGACACCAGCGGAGGCAAGACGTGCGCCAGTACGACCTTTGTTTTGGTCGCAACGCGGATGGTTCGGAGTGCCTCGATGACGGGATCGGCCTCGGGAGAGACATCAACGGCGATGATGATGGCCTGCATGGACGAAGAGTTCTAGATGTTCACAGTAAGAGCGGTCGAGCGATCGCGATCGCGACGCACCCACACCTCCAGCATCCCACAGCTCAGGGGAGTTCGACGGACGTAGGTTTAGAGATATAAGTGAGTCCCCAGCCCAATTTTTCGCGCAGCACGCTGAAAAACTCGGGATGTTTGAGGCGAATCAGATCCGTCGTGTAGGGGGCGCGTCGCACCCGAATCTCGTCTTCGGGCGTGATGTAGCACCCAGCATTCCCGTCCACTACCAGAATGAGCCGTTCCTGCTGCGACACGATCGACACGGGCTGGTGATCTTCAAACACGAGCGCGCGCGACGCGAGCGAGTGAGGACAAATGGGAATGAGCTGGAGCACTTCCACCCCAGGCGTGACCACCGGGCCACCCGCCGCCAGCGCGTAAGCCGTCGATCCAGTCGGCGTTGCCAAAATCACCCCGTCCGCCGCCACATCCAGCGGCGCGTGTTCGCCAATCGTGACCTCGAAGTGACACATGCTGGTGAGCGGCTCGCGGTGCAACACCAACTCGTTCAAAGAGAGTGCTTCCCAGAGCAGCGCGTCGTCTCGATACACCTGCACCAGCGTCATCGTGCGGCGATCGAGAATGTAGTCTCCGGCGATCGCTGCCTCCACCGTACTCAGCAGCGACGCGACATACGTTTCGGTCAAAAATCCCAGGTGTCCCGTGTTGACGGCAAGCAAAGGAATGCCGTGGGGGGCGAGCTGCCGAGCTGCGGCCAACACCGTACCGTCTCCACCGAGGACGACCGCAAACAGCATGTGTTCGTCAAATCCAGGCGGGGCGAGCGCGTCAATCGGGGTGTGACACACCGGACTGTTCGGCGGCGCGTACCCGAGCATCCCTCCCCAGCCCGCTGCCCGATGAAAGGCGTAATTACGTTTCTCCAGCCACTCCGCCAGCATGTCCGTGGCGCGCAATGCAGACGGCTTGGAGTCGTTGAACACGATCCCGACGCTAGGAGAGGACATGCAATCCGGTGGCGACACGACTGAAACGGCGTGAGGGAAAGCGCCCTGCTGCCTAGGCTTCGAGTGTATCAGCTCCCCCGAAGACCGCCCAACTTCAAGCGATCGCTCTAGTCCGCTTCGGGATCGTCCTGGTAGCGGTGGTAGATTTCCATCACTTCATCCATCCCCGCTTCAAACGCAGCCACCACTTTGGGATCGAAGTGAGTGCCCGTATCGCGCCGAATCAGGTCGAGAATTTCTCCGACATCCCATGCTTCTTTGTAGGGGCGCTTGCTCGCCAGCGCGTCGAACACGTCAGCCAGAGCGACGATGCGACCGTCTATGGGAATGTCATCTCCCTTCAGCCCTTTGGGATAGCCCGAGCCGTCGTATTTTTCGTGG
>JBCBTL010000666.1:0-2187 GCA_039818705.1 Cyanobacteria bacterium J06639_1 | reverse complement strand
TTTTCAAGGCTTACGATGTCGATCCGGTATTCCAAGCGTTGGAACTTGCTGAACCGACCGAGGCATCAACTGAGAATGCCGAAGTAGATACGGGCATTCCAACCGAGATTGAAGTGGCTCCCCCCGAGCGATCGCGTCCTCCTGCACGCGGCACGGCTGACCAATTGCTATGAGCGCGATAGCTGAGGCGTTTGAATTCGCTCCCGTTTTACTCAAAGGCAACGGGTGGCGCGTGGGATGGATGCCAGAGCGATCGCCTTACTGCGCCTTAGTTGGGGGAAACGCGTGGGCTTTCGAGCTGACCGAGGCGGAGTGGCAAGATTTGTGTGGTGGGGTGCGATCGCTTCTGGAAACGGCACAAGCAGTCGGCACAGAACTGATGAAAGAGGAAACGCTAACGCTGGAACACGTCACCGATCGCCTACGGTTAGTTTCAACGGGCGATGTTAACCAGCCAGAACTGTACTTACAGCTTCATCGAGGGCGCTTGGCCGAAGGATCTTGGTCGGTGGAGGCGACTTCAGACTTTATGGCCGCTGTACAGCGGTTGGGGCTGAAGTCTGGGGCAATCTAGCCAGCTAGGGCGCCTTCGACTATGGTGAAGCTTGCGATAGAGCCGTCGAGTTTGTTTGGAAAGAGGAGCGATCGCGATGTCACCCCAAGTCGTTCGATCTTTAATTGAAAATGCGTTTCCCAATTCCACCGTTGAAGTGCTCGATCCGCTCCACGATGGCGAACATTTGCAAGCGGTGGTGGTGAGCGATCGCTTTGAAGGCAAAACGATGATTCAACAACATCGCCTGGTATATTCCAGCGTGCAAAGTTTCATCGACAGCGGCGAACTCCACGCCCTCCAGCTTCAGACTTACACTCCCGAACAGTGGAGCAAACGACAGTCATAATTCAAATGCTTTGACAATATTTATTGATGTGCTTCAAAGGCATCGCAGGTGGGATTGGATTGCGACGGTTGCTAACTCCCAACAATGCCCAATTCGTCCAACACTAGTGCGAGAACGATCGCCGCACTCATAATGACGACGCATCCAAAGAACGACTGACCGCGAGCAGCAGCATAAGTGGTTGCAACGGCTGCGCCGATACCTGCTGACATGCACTTGCTCGCTAAATCGGAATTGGGCTTCTCAGACATAATCGATTCCCTCACACCTCAGCAACAGCACTGAGGCTCAAGCTAGCACTGGCTTTTTTGACGATGGAGATGGCTCAATAAATCTTCAATCCGAACCGAAAATGGCTTAATAAAGCTCAATTTTTTGGAGGATGGCGCGGAGGCGATCGTAGTCATCTTTGAGTTGAATGGCTAACTCTCGCCCGACTTGGACGAGCCACTGTCGTCCGTCGCGCTCGGAGGTGGCGGGGAGGCTGGCGATCGCTCCATAACTCTGCCTGACTGCCGCCGCTACCAGTTCGTCCGAAGGAATACCCTGCACGCCCAGCAGCGTCCGCAAAAATCTCAACGACTGACAAAATCGCCCGACTTCGGCTGGCGTACAGCTAACGACGGCTTGATGGAGTTGGGGTGGACTCGGGGGCAGGTAGTAAGACGGCGGTAGACCGACATCGCGATGGGCTTCAACTTCAAACCCGACGATCGCCACCCGAAATTCCGTTTGCAGCATGGCGAAAATCTGCGGGTGCTGGGCTTGCAGTTGCTCGGGAGTTAGCCCTAGCGGTCGCGCCCGGTGCATTGAATCGACGGGGACGGTGGTGGCGTGGCAAATGACGCCGAAAATATCGCGATCGCTATCCCCATCTGCAACCCGTACCCAACTGCCGAGTGCGGGCATGGAGGGAAATTTCAGCTCGTCCGGACTGAAGCACTGCGCGACGTACTCGGTCGTGCTGGTTTGGACGACTTCACCGAGGCAATTGGGCGATCGCGATAGGTCAGCCGTTGGAGAAAGAGGCACGCGCACCACGGTTATTCTTCCTCGTCTGACTTGAAATCGGACTCGAACGGTGGAACGAAAGGAGTTTCGGACACCAAATAGTCATCGACGGGCTGGCCGCCCATGACGTGCTCTTGCAAGACGCGCTCGATGACCTCGGGGGTGACGGAGCGATACCAATAGCCACCGGGATAGACCAGCAAAATAGGGCCGGGGATTTTGAGATCGCACATGCGCAAGCAGTTGGCCTTCGTGCGCAGAACGCGGCGATCGC
>JBCBTL010000665.1:0-2192 GCA_039818705.1 Cyanobacteria bacterium J06639_1 | reverse complement strand
CGCACTGGGCGCGATCGCGATTGGTTTGACGGCGTGTAGCACCGATTCCGGCAGTCAGGCTGCTTTGGATGAAGCCATCTCGGCAGCCCGTTCGGTCTCGCTCCCCACGGCTGTGCCGCTAACGCCTCCCGCATCGAGTCCCGCCTACAATCTCAATTTCATTGCCGACGCTGCCGAACGAGCAGCTCCGGCTGTCGTACAGCTCGAAGTGGAAACTGCGGTCGTGGCGATCGCCGACCCGTCCCCCGAGGTCGTCCCGCCCCGCCCACCACTCCTGAGACGATTTTTCGCTCCTTTTCAACCTCGTCAAGACATCACGCCAGATGCCCCCTCCCTTGACACCCCGTCAGACGAGCGATCGCTGCCTCCTCGCCTCCCATTCGACCGTCAAGAGTCGGGGTCGGGTTTCATCATCGATCCGGAAGGGTGGATCGTGACGAATTCTCACGTGGTGGAGCAGGCCGAAACCGTCGTTGCCACGCTCTCAGACGGTCGCAAGCTGAAGGGGCAAGTGATCGGTCGCGACCCGCTGACGGATTTGGCGGCAGTTCGATTGGAATCGACTAGCGTCTTGCCGACGGTCGAACTGGGCGATTCCAGCGTGCTGCGCCCCGGAGAGTGGGTGGTGGCGTTGGGCAGTCCGCTCGGGTTGAGCAACAGCGTCACGGCGGGGATCGTCAGCGCCCTCGGGCGTACCAGCCAAGAGATCCGCGTGGGGGACAAGCGGGTCGATTTCATTCAGACCGATGCAGCTATCAATCCCGGCAACTCGGGCGGCCCCCTGGTAGACGTAAACGGGAAAGTCGTGGGGATCAACACGGCGATCGCCCACGGTGCGGAGGGCATCGGATTTGCCATTCCCATTAACGAAGCCCAAATCGTCGTCAATCAGCTAATCGATTCGGGGCGGGTGGTGCGCTCCTATGTGGGCATTCGCATGAATACCCTCACCCCAGAACTACTCGACGATCTGCGCGAGAAGGCCGAGTACAAGCTGGCGCGAGGTCTTGAGAAAGGCGTTCTCGTCACCGGTGTCATGCCCCAGTCGCCAGCGGCGATCGCCGGACTCATTGAAGGCGATGTCATTGTTGGGCTAGACGGCCAAACGGTAATGGAAGCCCGCGACATTCAGCGAGAGATCGCCGGGAAAGGCGTGGGATCTTCGGTCAGTTTCGACATCAATCGCGGCGGCGAAACCCACACGATTTCAGTCACCACCATCGAACTAAAACAGCAGTTGAGCTAGCCACTCGTTCCTGTCATTTTGGGGAAATCGGTTCGACTGACAGGTTGCTGGCGATCGCGCGCGAGGAGAAAAGCAGGTGAATGTAGGCGGTGGCGGAGTATGCAGGGATGAGTCCAGCGCCTTCAGTCTTTCGGTCTAGCAGAGAGGTCGGGGTGTACGTCACAATGAGACCACCTGTCGTTGTTATTCGCTTGCATTCATGTCGTCCTCTGCACGTCCCGCACCGATGTCTGGCGATCGCATTCGTCAAACGTTTCTCCAGTTCTACGCGAAGCGAGGCCACGCGATTCTGCCGAGCGCGTCGCTGGTGCCGGAAGATCCGACCGTGCTGCTGACAATCGCGGGGATGCTGCCGTTCAAGCCGATTTTCTTGGGGCAGCGCGAACCTGAAGTCCCGCGTGCCACATCCGCGCAAAAATGCGTGCGCAACAACGACATCGAAAACGTCGGTCGCACCGCTCGGCACCACACGTTTTTCGAGATGTTGGGCAACTTCAGCTTTGGAGATTACTTCAAGCGCGAGGCGATCGCTTGGGCGTGGGAGCTAATTACCAAAGAATTTGGTCTTCCAGAAGAGCGCCTGGTCGCTAGCGTATTCGAGACCGACGACGATGCTTTTGCCATCTGGCGAGATGATATCGGGCTGCCCGAAAGCCGCATTCGGCGCATGGGCGCAGACGATAACTTTTGGGCGGCGGGCGAAACGGGGCCGTGCGGGCCGTGTTCTGAAATTTATTACGATTTCAAGCCTGAACTGGGTGACAAAGATATCGATCTCGAAGATGACACGCGTTTTCTTGAGATCTACAATCTCGTGTTTATGGAACTCAATCGCGATGCAGAAGGCACTCTTACTCCGCTCGCGAAGCAAAATATCGATACGGGTTTGGGGCTAGAACGTCTGGCGCAAATTTTGCAAGACGTTCCTAATAATTACGAAACCGAC
>JBCBTL010000664.1:0-2193 GCA_039818705.1 Cyanobacteria bacterium J06639_1 | reverse complement strand
GGTGGGGCGATCGCTTTTGCCCTCCAGCGGCGGCGGCAATCCCATCCTGCCGATTTTGCTCGAAAGCGAGGGCTGGCTGGTACAGGCGATTTATTTGGGGGTCGTGTCGGTGATGGCTCCGATTTTTGAAGAAACTCTCTTTCGCGGATTTCTCCTGCCGTCGCTGACCAAAGTGATGCCGATGTGGGGGGCGATCGCCCTCAGCGCGCTCCTATTCGCCACCGCCCACCTCAATCTCTCCGACATGCTGCCCCTCACCGTGCTGGGAATATTGCTGGGCTATATTTACACCCGCACGCGAAACTTGCTCGCCCCCATGCTGCTGCACGGGCTGTGGAATGCGGGGTCGTTTGCAGCGTTACTGGTACTCGGTAGCGCCATCTGATGCGATCGCCGTTCTCAAGAGCGATCGCGGTTTGGCTGCTGGCAAGTTTGGCGGTGCGGGCGAGCGTCGCTACGTATCTCCCAGCAGGATTTGACGAAGCCTATTACTACGCTTACGCGCTGCACCCGCAGTGGAGCTACTTCGATCACCCGTTGCTGGTGGGCTTGAGTACGAGCTTTGGCACGTGGCTGACTGGGTTCGTTTCGCCGCTGACAATTCGGATAGGCTCGCTACTGCTCTACACGGGGTCGCAGATTTTTCTGGGATTAACCGCCCGCAGACTGTTCGGAGATAAAGCGGGAGTGTGGGCGATCGCCCTCTCCACGACAATTCCCATCTTCGCGATCGGTTTCGGCACGCTGACGCTTCCCGACGCCCCTTTGATTTTCTTTTGGTCGGCCTGCACCTACGTCGCGGCCTGTGAATTCTTCCCCCACTTCGGCGGCACGTATCGCCCAACGGCTCGACTAACGCTCGTCAGTCTCCTCGTGGGATTGGCTTGTTTGGGGAAATATCACGGTTTCGTGTTGGGTTTCGGTTTGGTATGTTTCTGCATTCTCAGCCCGCCGCACCGCCGCGTCTGGACTTCGATGTGGACAGTTCTGGGATTTTTCGCGTTCGCGATCGCCCTCCTCCCCATCCTCGTCTGGAATGCTAACCACGACTGGGCATCTTTTGTCTTCCAATCCAGCCGCGCCGTTCCTGCCGAAGGCTATCAGCTCGGTCGCTTGGCGCTCACCTGGCTCGCCACGATCGCGATTTTATGGCCGCCCTTTGGGTTCCCGCTGTGGTGGGAAACGCTGAGCAGCAGCGCCCGTCAGCTCGCATCCCCCTTTACGCACCCTCCCCGAGGTCGAGACATTCGCCTCAAATACCGCTTCATTCTCTGTATTTCTCTCCCCGTCGCCCTCGGCTTCACGCTGATTGGCGGCTATCGCCCGATATTACCGACGTGGCCTGCACCGGGACTGTGGGAATTGACCGTTTTGCTGGCGGCAGCAGCGGCTCGCTGGAGCGATCGCGCCCCGAGCTGGATCTCTCGCTGGTTCGTCACGTCGGGAGCGAGCCTCGGGGTGTTAATCGCGATCGCTCTTCTGCATCTCAACCTCGGCATTCTGCAAACTCCCAGCCAAAATGCTTGGTTCGGCGGTTTCATTCCCGTTGCCGTGGATGGCTCCACCCAACTGCTCGACATCGCACAACTGCGCCGCAAAGTTCGCCAGTCCCCGCAGATCCTGGAGGCGATCGCGTCTTCAGACTTTTACCTGTCGAATCACTGGTTTCTCAGCGGTCAAACAGCGATGACCCTCATCCCCATCGAGCGAAAACCCGTCACCTGCTTCAGCTCCGACGATCCGCGCGGTTTTGCCTACTGGTCGCGTCCTTCAGATTGGCTGGGGCAAACGGGGTTGTACGTCACGACCTCGACCTACCGGCGATCGCTCGACAATACCGATTCTGTTGCCACATTCCGCGAGTATTTTGATGATGTCGAGCCTGTGGGTGCGATTGAGTTGGAGAGAGGAGGGGAGGCGATCGCGACGGTTGAATTCTTCCAGGCAACTTCATTACAGAAGCCATTTCCTAACCCCTACGGCATGTCGAACGATGTAAAAAATAGAGGCGAAGGACATTTACAAAATTCTAGACTCAAGGCGGGGGAGTCACGCGTACCCTAGAAGCTACAGGCATCAAATCCCGACCCACACTCTAAGACATCGCAGCCTGGAAGTAGATCTGCATCAGCGCAACCATCTGTCTCGCAAGTATCTGCCAAAAGATCGCAAGATAGGTCTGCAACACCACAG
>JBCBTL010000663.1:0-2194 GCA_039818705.1 Cyanobacteria bacterium J06639_1 | reverse complement strand
AGAAAGACGACATTCCGGCTGACGTGCGGATGCGCTGCTACGAAGTGCTGATGTCGAAGTATTACCCCGATAACCGAGTCATCCTGGCTATCAATCCCTCTGCGATGCGCTACGCGGGCCCTCGGGAGGCAATTTTCCACGCCCTGATTCGCAAAAACTACGGCTGCACTCACTTCATCGTCGGTCGCGATCACGCTGGCGTGGGCGACTACTACGGGACGTTCGACGCGCAGCATATTTTCGACGAGTTCGAGCCGGGAGAACTGGGTATCACCCCGCTGAAGTTCGAGCACGCCTTCTTCTGCAAAATCTCGGGCACGATGGCGACCAGCAAAACTAGTCCAGCAGGCCCCGACGAGCGGATTCACCTGTCGGGAACGAAGGTACGAGAAATGCTGCGTCGCGGTGAAGTTCCCCCGCCGCAGTTCTCTCGCCCCGAAGTGGCTCAGCTCTTGGCAGACGCCATGTCGACATAAAAGCGGTCGAAATAGTCAGTGGTCGAAATAGTCAGTGTTGGCAAATAGTCAGTGTCTGCATAGTCAATTGCACGTTCTCGCGGCTGGAGTTTCAGCACTCTAACGAGCGAGATTCTGCGGGCATTCTATGTTTACACTGAAGATATGCACGTCATTGTGCAGTTGACAAAGAACGCTTTCCCAAGCTCGACTGCGGGCTTGGGTTTTCTTTTGGGGCGATCGCTTTCACTCAATGCTCTCAGTGTCTCACCGAATTAAGGCTGCTCGAATCAGTTCGGCGGTTGTGACAGGGAAGCCTCGATCTCGCGGCGATCGCCCAAACTCGCTTGCGCTCCGGCTCGGGTGACGGCGATCGCTCCGGCTGCGTTGGCAAAATGAATCGCCTCTCGCACCTCAGCTCCCTCAAGTAACCGCGCCGCCAACGCGCCACAAAAGCCATCTCCAGCCGCCGTGGTATCGACGGCCTTCACCGAGAAGGCTGGCTCGTAGCCCTCAGCGCGATCGCTCGCCCACGCGACCCCCGCACTGCCGAGGGTGACGATCGCGGTTCCGACTCCGCGCTCGCGAAGCTGTCGAGCGACATCGAGAGCTGCCGCGCGATCGCTCGCCAAATCGATCTCTGGCGAACGCTCGGCGATCGCTGCCGCTTCGAGTTCGTTAACGACTAGATAGTCCACGCTGAACAATATTTCGTCCGGCAAGCGACGAGCGGGAGCTGGATTCAAGACCACCGGAACGTTAGCGGCGGCGGCGGCCGAGATCGCCGTTTGCACGGTTTCTAGGGGAATTTCGAGCTGAGCGAGCAACATTGCCGACGTTCGGATGGCTTCGAGATCGAGCAGGTCGGACGCATAGCGACCGTTTGCCCCCGCGCTGACGACAATTTGGTTTTGGCCGCGATCGCTCACAGCGATTGTGGCCAGCCCCGAACTGCCCGGAGACGTTCGCACGGCTTCCACTGCAATTCCTTCCGCTTGCAGTGCGGCTCGCAGTTGCGGGGCAAAAGAATCGTCACCCACAGCCCCTAACATGCGGACGTTCGCTCCCGCGCGCGCCGCCGCCACCGCCTGATTCGCTCCTTTGCCGCCGAAAAACTGGGCGTAGTCTCCCCCCAAAACCGTCTCGCCGGGAACGGGGAGTTCGGGAACGCGCACGACCAGATCGATATTCAAGCTGCCGACGACGGCGATCGCGTTTCGGTTAATTCGGTCGGACATCGCAGGCTCGGCACCGTATCAGCACTTAAAAAAGCTCGATTTGAAAACGCTCGACCTGCACCTCTACACGCTCGCGAT
The DNA here is from genome assembly GCA_039818705.1 of Cyanobacteria bacterium J06639_1. Classification (GTDB taxonomy): domain Bacteria; phylum Cyanobacteriota; class Cyanobacteriia; order Thermostichales; family PCC-7336; genus JBCBTL01. Next base: position 423 of record JBCBTL010000663.1, on the reverse strand, counting down.
CGCCTCGACGAGTCGGTCGATCTCGTCTGACGTGGTGAAGTAGTGAACGGAGGCGCGCAGGCAGAGTGGTTCGGGCATCGATCGAATGAAGATCCGTTGGCTTTCCAATGCCGATTCGATGGTTTGAGGGTCGCGATCGGCGATCGTGAATGCCACTAATCCTGCTTCAGGAGGGGTATCGAGCAAGCACGTCACGCGAGGGAGCGATCGCAGTTGTTGCCAGAGTTCCCTCGCTTTTTCCACTTGGCGGGCGTAGCGGTCGGCGATGGGGGCGAAGCGATCGTGAAAGGTTAGAGTCGCGTGCCACGCCAGGTACAGCGGATACGCCAGCGTCGCGACCTCGAACTGTTCGGCGCTGTCGGCGGGGGCATAAGTGTAGCGCCAGCCGGTGTAGGTGGGTTGGATGGCCGCTCGACCGCGTTC
>JBCBTL010000662.1:0-2197 GCA_039818705.1 Cyanobacteria bacterium J06639_1 | reverse complement strand
GCCCCTCGGCTGAGCGCGCCAGGAAACAGCAGTCCCCGCCCGATCAGTAATCCCGCGCCTCCAGATAAAAAGATGGCGGGCAGTTCGAGCGAGCCGTGGGGAAAGACGAAGCCCCAAAACGGGACGGCGAGATTGTGTTGGGCGACGAGGGTGCTGACGCTGCCGATTAGAAGACCGTTGAACACCAGAATAAACGCAGTGAACAGGCCGCCCGTGATGCCTCCGGCGATCGCGCGAAAGCAGACAGACAAGTTGTTAATCGTGATGTAGCTGGAGGCGAGCGGCTCGTATCCCAGAATCGAGCCCATCCACAGTTCGCCATCGTCCCGCACCGTAGACACCAGCTCGGGAGACGTGACGAGCGTGACGAACGACGGATCGCGCCACGAGTACCACCAGCCCACAGCGGAGCCGAACAGAAACATGGCCGTTGCCAAGCCCCAGTAAGGCCAGGTTTCCTGCACCACCTGCGGCAATCCCCAGCGATAGAAGCGCCCCAGCGATCGCCATTCCTGCCGTCGGGAGCCTTGATAAATCTGGCTGTAGCTGCGAGAGGTTAGGTTTTGCAGTTCGCGCACCAGAGTTTGACTGGCGTTTTGGGTTTGGGCGCGCGCCAAATCAGCCGACACGGAGCGATAGAGGCTGGCCATCTGTTCGATATTGCGAGCAGACAGAGATTTCAGACCCTTTTTCTCTACTTTTTGCAGCAGAGCTTCGAGCTGTTGCCAACTCGGTTCTCGACGGGCAATCCAGCGCTTGACATTCATCGCGATCGCTCAACCTTGCACTCAAGACTACCCTAAGCCCATCGGACTACCGATTGAACTCACTACACTTGGAAAATACCGACGCTGCATCACAGTTTCATCCTCGTGGTCGATTGCAGCGCCAGCAAACAACGCTCGATGCCACTTTTGAGGCAGCTTGGTAAACATGGAGTGGTCGATTCCCCCTGCATCTGGTGTCGAACTGGGCGATCGCGAGGTTCACGTTTGGCGCGCCCACCTCACGTCAGAAAACCCCGATCGCTGGCGAAACTTGCTTTCTCCCGACGAACGAACCCGAGCCGATCGCTTCAAATTTTCGCGCGATCGCGATTGTTTTACCGTCGCCCGAGGCATCCTGCGAACGCTGCTAGGCCGCTACCTCAGGCGATCTCCACGGGCGATTAAATTCGCCTACGGAGAATACGGCAAACCCGAACTCGCCGATCATCCGACAAGCACCATTCACTTCAATCTGTCCCATTCCGGCGAGATGGCACTTTGGGCAGTCGGGAGACACGCTCCCGTAGGGATTGACATCGAGCGGGTGCGATCGGACTATCCCGGCGAAGCGATCGCAAAGCGGTTCTTCTCGGCATTCGAGTGCGAACAGCTCGACCAGATACCGAACGCCCTCAAGTCCGAAGCTTTCTTCCGGTGTTGGACGCGTAAGGAAGCGTTCGTCAAAGCGTTGGGAGGCGGCTTGGCTGGCGTTCCCCTCGACCAGTTCGATGTAGAGCTGAGAGGCGATCGCCCCGCAGCTCTGCTCGCCACCCGCTGGAACCCCAAAGAGGCCGAGCGCTGGACGCTACTTAATTTATCGGTTCATGCTGGCTATTGTGCTGCTGTCATTGCCCGTTGCGGCACGAGTTGGCAATGCTGGGACTGGGACGGGGAGAGGGGATGAAAGCGATCTCGCGAAGCTGAGGCTTACAGATAGGTATGCTATATTCATTACCGCCTTGCTGGTGTAGCTCAGTTGGTAGAGCAGCGGTTTTGTAAACCGCCGGTCGCAAGTTCGAGTCTTGTCACCAGCTTCCCGCTCAACAAGCAGTATTCTGCTCAATACCCCCTCTTCTCAGGGGATGTAGAGACCTATGGTGTAATCTCACAGGCGCTCAGTTTGTCCTGAAAGAAGCCAAAGTGGACGAAACTAGGCCAGAAATTTAAGTCAGATTTAAGTCAGTCATAGCCGATTTTGAACGCAAGCTACGCGAGCTCGATGCGGATCTGAAGCAAAGGGGTCTGCGAGTTGCAGTGAGGTTGCGAGGAAATTCTCTCTACCTTCAGAAAACTCTGCCACCCAAGCCAGACAGCGATCGCGAGCGCCCACACCAACAGCTCATCTCCATGAGACTCAGTAGATCGAAAAGGGATTACCCAGAAGGTGGAGGGTGGGGCAGATAGACCTCTCGAACAAGCGGGAACTGTCG
>JBCBTL010000661.1:0-2200 GCA_039818705.1 Cyanobacteria bacterium J06639_1 | reverse complement strand
TGTCCTCACCCCCGGAGCCGAAAAATTCGTCTCGCCCCTCACGTTCGCGACGCTTTCCCGCCAGCCCGCTTACGTCGATGCGGATTTTTGGCATCCCAGTGCGGGCAGACCTTTACATATTCAGATTGCTGACTGGGCAGAGGCGATCGCGATCGCCCCTCTCACCGCCAATACGCTAGGCAAACTGACGCACGGTTTGGCAGATAACTTACTGACGAATCTCGTGCTCGCCTCCACTTGCCCGATTCTGCTCGCTCCAGCCATGAATACGAATATGTGGCTGCAACCGTCGGTCACTCAGAACTGGGACTCGGTGCAGAAAAGCGATCGCTTTTGGCCTGTCGCCCCGAATGCAGGACGTTTGGCTTGCGATGCCGTCGGGACAGGGCGCATGGCAGAGCCGAGTGAAATTGAAGCTAGTCTTTTAGCATTGCTGTGGGCTCGCGGTCAACGGGACTGGGCGGGTCGAAAGGTCTTAGTGAGCGGTGGCGGCACGCGGGAGCATTGGGATGCTGTCAGGTACTTAGGGAATCCAGCGTCCGGGAAGATGGGCTGGGCGATCGCGCGCGCCGCCGCCGATCGCGGAGCTGACGTAACACTGATATCGGGAAGACTGGCGTTAAGCGATCGCGACTATCCCAAATCGGGATTCAATTTCATTGAGGTGACCGATGCAGAAGAGATGCGATCGCAGCTAGCCGAGCATTTCCCCAACGCAAACTACACCTTCATGTCCGCAGCGGTTGCCGACGTGCGCCCCACGCTCTCAACTCGCGACAAACTGCCCAAATCAGATCTACCCCAAACCCTCTCGCTCGAACTCGTGCCCGACATCGTGGCCGAACTCGCCCGCACGAAGCGACCAGAGCAAAAACTCATCGGATTTGCCGCCCAGACCGGCGATCCGGTGGCTCCCGCCCTCGAAAAACTGAAGCGCAAAGGATTGGACGCGATCGCCGCCAACGCCATCGATAAAAAAGACAGCGGATTTGGCAGCGACTCAAATCAGATGATTTGGTTGAGTCGATCGGGCGATCGCCGCGACATTCCGCTCTGTTCCAAATTAGAAGTCGCACATCATCTATTGGACCTTGCCAAAACCCTTTAGCGTCGCAACCTGCTATCCTGTATAGGCCCAAAATGGAGGGCGATCGTCGCTGGAGCAAACCCCATGGCACGCATGTATTACGACTCGGATGCCAATCTCGATTTAATTGCGGATAAAACCGTAGCGGTTATCGGCTACGGCAGCCAAGGTCACGCCCACGCCCTCAACCTCCACAACAGCGGCGTTAAAGTCATCGTCGGCCTCTACAAAGGCAGCAAATCTTGGGAAAAAGCGGCAAATGACGGCCTCGAAGTCAAAACCGTCGCCGCCGCCACCGCCGCTGCCGACATGGTGATGATTCTGCTGCCAGACGAAACGCAGAAACAAATCTTTAACAGCGAAATTGCCCCCAACCTGCAAGCGGGCAACGTCCTCCTATTCGCCCACGGCTTCAACATTCACTTCGCCCAAATTCGCCCCCCCGCCGACGTAGACGTAATCATGGTCGCCCCCAAAGGCCCCGGCCACCTCGTCCGTCGCACGTACGAGCAAGGGGAAGGCGTGCCCTGCCTGTTCGCGGTCTACCAAGACGCATCGGGAACAGCTCGCGATCGCGCTATGGCCTACGCCAAAGGCATCGGCGGCACTCGCGCTGGGATTCTCGAAACCACTTTCCGCGAAGAAACTGAAACCGACCTCTTCGGCGAACAAGCCGTCCTCTGCGGTGGCCTAACTGCCCTGGTGAAAGCTGGATTTGAAACGCTGGTCGAAGCTGGATACCAGCCCGAACTGGCGTACTTCGAGTGCATGCACGAAGTTAAGTTGATCGTCGATTTGATGGTTGAAGGCGGCATGGCGAAGATGCGCGACAGCATCTCCAACACCGCAGAATACGGCGACTACACTCGCGGCCCCCGCATCGTGGACGATCGCACCAAAGCCGAAATGAAAGAAGTCCTCAAGGAAATTCAAACCGGACAGTTCGCCCGCGAATTCGTGTTAGAAAATCAGTCCGGTCGCGCCAGTTTCGATGCCGTCCGTCGCCTCGAAGCCGAGCACCCTATCGAAACCGTCGGCGAGGAGTTGCGATCGATGTTTAGCTGGCTGAAAAAGAACTAGAGATATCGAGCGATCGCCTCCATTGAGCGCGGC
>JBCBTL010000660.1:0-2209 GCA_039818705.1 Cyanobacteria bacterium J06639_1 | reverse complement strand
TGCTGGAGATCCCCATCGATCGCCCCCAAAATCGTGCCGCGAGGTCGGCTCCATCCGTCCAGCACCGCTGTTGCCAATCCTTTTTCGTTCTCTCGCCGGATCGCAATGAGTCGAGGAAACTTCGAGCGCAAAGACTCCGCCAACTCCCAGGTGCGGTCGGGGCTGTCGTCGTCCACCACGACCAGTTCGTATGCCTCGGGCAACACGCGATCGAGCGAGGCGCTGAGTTTATCGATTAAATCGGGTAGCGACTCGCGCTCGTTGTAGGTCGGCACGACCAGCGACAGCACGCAGGCGCGATCGCTCGCCGGAATGCTCCGAGCAATTTCTATTGAAGGCACCCCTCATCCACCATTGCGGGCTTCGCAGGCGAGTATAGGGCTGGAATGCTTTAGCGCGCTAGCGAATGCGCGTTTATCCGAACAGTTTGCGGTGAATTTGATGCCACGCTAACCAAGCGGCGATCGCGGTCAATCCCAGCAGCCACGCCAGTTGAATCGGCCACCAGGCAGGCAATCCCATCGGCCAGCGGATTAAGTCGATCGCTCCTGCCAGCGGCATCACCGTGGCGATCCAGTTCAACGCCGTCGGCAAGGTTTCGCGCGGGAAATACACGCCGCTGAGGGTAAACATCGGAATCAGCACTAGAAACACGGGCACGTTGATTTGGTCGATCGTCCGCACGATACCAGCCGTGAACAGACCCAACGCGCCGAACAGCAAGCCACACGCCACGATGACGGGTAGCGCCACCGCCATGCCCCACCACGGGTACAGCCCCAGCACAACCGTGACGAGACTGGTGATGATGCCAGCGATCGCCCCCCGCGTCATCGCCCACAGCCAGTCCCCCATGAAGACATCGGTAAACGTCAGTGGCGCAGTTAACAACGCTTGCCAAGTACGCTGAAAATTGAGCCGGATGAAACTGCCGTAGGCTCCCTCAAAAAAACTCTGAAATAAAACGCCGAGAGCGATCGTCCCCGGCGCGAGGAATCTGAGATACGACACGTCGCGCCCCAAATACGTGAAATCTTTCACGATGGGCGAGAGACCCAATCCGAAGGCCATCAGATAAAACAGCGGCTCCGAAACCGGCGGCAGAAAGTTCACTCGCCAGGTCGAGAGATACACGCTGGCATGTCGTCGCCAGACGGAATACGCGCCCCACACCGAGAACGGCAGGGCTGACTTCGAGGATTGGGAAGCAAGAGTTAGTTTCACAGCAGCGTCCCCGTCAGGCGCAAAAACACGTCTTCCAAATTGGCTTTGCGATGGGCGAATCGCGTCGGATGCAGCCCCTCGATCGCCTGACAAAACTCGTCCCCCTCGCGATCGGGCACGACCACTACGAACCCCGTACCAAATGCCCGCCACCATACCCCAGCACGCTCGGCCATCTCCCGCACGGCGGACTCATCCAATCCTTCCACTTCCACCACGTCTTTACCGATGGTGCGTTCGATCAACTCGGCGGGACGACCGCGATCGACGATGCAGCCTTCTTGCATGAGGAGCAGGCGATCGCACAGCCGCTCGGCTTCGTCCATGTAGTGGGTGGTCAAAATAATCCCGCAGCCCGACTGTTTGAGCTGCGTTACCAATTTCCAAAAGTCCTGCCGCGCGTCAGGATCGAGTCCTGTAGTCGGCTCGTCCAAAAAGACAATTTTGGGATGATTGCACAGCGCCCGCGCCAGCACCAATCTGCGCTTCAAGCCACCGGAGAGGGCTTCCACGTTACTATCTTTACGATCGCCTAACCCCACCTGCTCTAGCAACTCCGCCACGCGATCGCGAGCCGCTTTGCCGGTAATCCCGTAGTGCCGCGCGAAACAGGCCAAGTTATTCCAAACGTCGAAATCGGGGTCGAGATTGTCGTCTTGGGGACGACACCCATATGCGATCGCGCCTGCCGCCCCTGGGTCTGTAAATCCCAATCCCCTAATTGAACCGAGCCTTGCGTCGGAATCACAGCCCCGTAGAGCATTCCCACCGTCGTGCTCTTACCCGCCCCATTCGGCCCTAGCAATCCTAAAACCTGGCCGGGAGTGACAGTTAGATCGACTCCGCGCACCACTTCGGTGTCAGCGTAGGTTTTGTGCAAGTCGCGGGCGACGAGCTGCATGGCGATCGCCTGAATGCAACCTCACCAGTATGCAGGTTTGGAGTATGAATGTCAGGGGGCGATCGCGCGATCAATATACCCTAC
>JBCBTL010000659.1:0-2214 GCA_039818705.1 Cyanobacteria bacterium J06639_1 | reverse complement strand
ATTTAGGTTCGCCCCCCATGCAAGTTACTCAGGAGAAGCGCCCCGGCAGTCAGGTGGGGTTCAACGTCACAGTGGATGCTGCCCAAGTGCAAAAATCCTACGAGCAGACGGTGCGTGACTTCGTCAAGAATGTGCAGATTCAAGGCTTTCGCAAAGGTAAAGCCCCCCGCCATTTGGTGCTGCAATACGTCGGCAAAGACCGCGTCCGCGCATCCGCACTAGAAGCATTGCTCAACAACGCGATCGACGACGTGATGGATAAAGCCACCGATGTGGAAGCCATCAGTCAGTTCGAGTTTGATGGCGAAGTGACTGCTTTAATGCAGAGCTATAACCCCAAAGCCGATTTCACGTTCTCGGGCTACGTCGAAGTCGAGCCGGAAGTAAACGTCGGTTCCTATCAATCTCTCGAAGTCGAAGTCGAGCGAGTGGATGCCGACCCCGAGAAAGTCACCGAGACCATCGAAGGCTATCGCAAACAACGAGCGACGTTATTGCCCGTAGAAGATCGCGCCGCTCAGCTTGGCGATGTCGCAACTCTCGATTTTGAAGGCCGCGATGCTGAAGGGGAAGCGATCGCGGGCGCGTCCGGCGAAGATTTCCAGGTGGAGCTAGAAGAGTCCCAGTTCATTCCCGGCTTCATCGCGGGCATTGTGGGCATGGACATCGACGAAACCCGCGAGATCGAAGCGGAATTCCCCGAAGACTACGCCAACGAAGATATTGCGGGTCAGAAAGCCACCTTCACCGTGACGCTCAAAGAGCTTAAAGAAAAAGAACTCCCCGAGCTTGACGATGCCTTTGCTAGCGAGATTAGCGAGTTTGAGACTCTGGACGCACTCAAGCAAGCGATTGGCGATCGCGAGCGCAACGACGCTATCCAGTCCTGCGAGAACAATTTAGAAGAAGCGCTGTTGACGGCGATCGTCGAAAAAACGGAGATCGACCTGCCCGAAACCCTCATTCGTAAAGAGATTGAATTTCTCATCCGTCAGAGCTTGAGCTACCTCAGCCAGCAAGGAATGGATGTGAACAATCTCGTCAATCAGGAAATGTTAAAGGGCATGCAAGAGCGCTCCCGCCCTGAAGCGACCGACCGCCTGCTTCGCACCTTGTCTCTAGCCGAAATTGTCCGGCGCGAAAATATTAGCGTCGGCGATACCGAACTGGAAATGCGCGTGCGCGACTTCTATGCCAACTATCAGGGTGAAAACAAACTCGATTCCCAGCGAGTGATCGGCTACTTCCGCGAAGAAATGCTCACCGAGAAAGTAATGACTTGGCTGCGCGAGCAAAACACCTTCAATTGGGTCGATGCGGAGGGCAATGCAGTCGATGCCCCCGATCTCAAAGCTGCATCCGAGAGTGCTGAAGAAACGGCGATCGCCGTCGAAGCTGAGGTTGTCGAAGATATCGAGGCCGTGGCTAGCGTCGAGGATGAAGAAAGCGCGATCGCTGCTGAAGCGGATGCACCCTCCTCGGATGCCGAGAGCGATCCCGAAACCGAGGACTAGCCCTCCCCTAACCAGGACAGAGGCTAATGTTAAAGTGGATATCAAGCCACTATAGGTTTTGCACGTACTGAGTGAGTGAATTCAACGATTTGCCTCACGCGCGAGACCACCACCAAGGCGAGAGGAACCAATGCCAACCAAGTATGATTCCCACCTGAAATGCTCCTTTTGCGGGAAATCGCAAGAGCAGGTGCGCAAACTGATTGCAGGGCCGGGGGTGTACATCTGCGACGAATGCGTCGATTTGTGCAATGAGATCCTCGAAGAGGAACTCTACGAAGGCAACGGCCTGCAACCCGCCGCCTCCCCCCGCAAGGATGCTGAAAAGCGTCAGTCTCGTCCCTTGCCCACCCTGGCTCAACTGCCCAAGCCGCAAGAGATTCACAAGTACCTGGATGAGTACGTGATCGGGCAAGAGCGCGCCAAAAAGGTTCTTTCTGTCGCTGTCTACAACCACTACAAGCGTCTCAGCAGCGCCGCCAACGAAGAAGAGGACGACGGAGTTGAAATCCAAAAGTCCAACATCTTGCTCATCGGCCCTACAGGTTCGGGCAAGACCCTTTTGGCAGAAACGCTAGCTCGGATGCTCGACGTTCCGTTCGCCGTGGCCGATGCCACCACCCTCACCGAAGCAGGTTACGTGGGTGAAGATGTCGAGAACATCTTGCTGCGATTGTTACAAGTGGCCGATCTAGACGTA
>JBCBTL010000658.1:0-2222 GCA_039818705.1 Cyanobacteria bacterium J06639_1 | reverse complement strand
GGGGCGAAGTCGTTCGTCGTTAAGGGCAAAGGCAATCATGAGAGCTTCTGCTCTTGCTCGCATGGGGCGGGGCGGACGATGTCGCGCACGAAAGCGAAAAAGCATTTCACCCTGGACGATTTGATTGCGCAGACGGCTGGGGTGGAATGTCGCAAAGACAAAGGCGTTCTGGATGAAATTCCGGGTGCCTACAAGTCCATTGATGAGGTGATGGCGAGTCAGTCCGATTTGGTGGAGGTGGTGGCAACCCTCAAACAGGTGGTGTGCGTCAAAGGATAAGCGATCGCCCTGACTCTGAGCGCTTCGCGATCTGACGGCTTCATCATCTGAGTGCTTGTATCGAGCGACTGCCTCGTCAAACCACACATCGGGCAAACCGATGAGCGTGCGTGCCCCTCTCGTAGTGGGCGCGCAGCGCATCTCCCCCAAAGTCTTGGTTTAGGTCGCGCCAGACAGTGTGGATATGATTCGCGTCATTTTGGGTGTTGTCGTACTCCAGTAAGACTGACGGGCCGTGCAGACGATAGTAATGCGCTCGTCCGGGGTCGATCGCGCCTGCCCAAGCGAAGCGAATGCGATCGCTTCCAGCCGCTCGGATCTGCTGCCGTTGCTGTCGAGCCAGGTCGTCGCTCATGTTTCCCACATAGGTCTCGACGAGTCGGAGAGCGAGATCGCGGCTGGCAGGCTGCATGTCGCCGAGCTGCAGTCCTTCAACGCGCCCCAAGCTGGCCGTGCGCCCCGGCCCCGCCACGATATCGCCAAACGACCGATCGGCCAGCAGACCGCGTTCGCGTTCTGCGGCGGTGAGGCTGCGAAGCAGGTCGAAGGCCACGTCTTGCTCGTTAGCCAAGGGGCGCAAACCGCGATGGGGCGGCACGGGGACTTCGGCTGGATTGGCACCCCAAAATGCGGGAGTGAGGGCGATTGACGTGTCTGGCGAGACGGTGACGTTAAGGGAGAGGTGGTGCCCCTCGAAACGCCAACCCCAAGGCGCTTGGGCGGGAGTGCCAAAGACCGTGAGGAAATACAGCTCTGGGTCGCGAAAAGACGGCGACCCCCCTAACTGCTGCAATACGGTTTCGAGGGTGATGACGTTCTGCACTTTGCGATATCCCGTTTCGCTCAGCGCGAACTGGAGGAGGCGTTCGGCAGCGCGGCGCTGGTTGGCAGTCATCTCTTTGAAGGCAATCCCCTGGCGCGAACGCGGCATGTAGTGCCAGTTGGTTCGTTCGTCGCTCTCGAACGAAAAGACGGCACGCTGTTGCTGCCTGGCATCGAGGGCTTGCAAAAACGCTGTAGCTCGCTCTGCCATCTCCGTCTGAAATGCGAGGTCTACAGCAACCTCTAGTGGCGAGGCTAGCATCGCGTCAGACTGCGATCGCGCCCATCCGAACTGAGCGAGCCACGCCGAAGCCGCGATCGCGCTTCCCTTGAGGAGCAAATGCCGTCGATACATGATGAGCTTTCCCAATCGCCGCTCGCGTTCACGCTAGAAATTTCTCCGGTTCGATGCCACGTTGTAAACCGCAGTCCAGTGACCCATGCAATCTCGTCGTTCTAGACTCAAGTTCGCGCGTCCCCGTGTCGCCACAGGCGATCGCGCTTGGATAATCCGAACGGAGCGTACAGATGAGCGATCGCCGCGAGCCTGTCAAAATGTTGTTCGTGTGCAGCCGCAATCAGTGGAGAAGTCCGACGGCAGAGAGTATCTGGCGTGGAGTTAGCGGCGTGCGGGTACGTTCGGCAGGGACGAGTCCAAAGGCTCGAAAAACGGTGTCTGCCTCCGATATCCGCTGGGCCGATTTGATCTTCGCGATGGAAACCAAACATCGCCAGCGGCTTCAGGCTCAGTATGCGCGCTTGCTGCAGCACAAACCCCTCTACGTATTGGATATCCCTGATGACTATCGGTACGGAGATGAGGAACTCGTCGAACTCTTGCGAGACTCGGTCGAGCCACTGCTGGATGACTGGAAAGCATGAAAACCAGCACGACGGCTCGCGATCGCTCGGACAAACAATCGGAGCGATCGCGATCGGCATTGTGTCTGGTTCTGAGGCGAACGAGCGACACTAGCTTTCGCGATCGCTGAACTCTCCCGTTCCTCGCAGGGCATCCAAAAAGGCAAATACGGCAGGTCCTTGCAGGGTGTCGCAGGGTAGAGCCGCCACAACAATCCGCTCTAGCGGGGTCGGGAGAGAATACACTCGCACGCTATCGG
>JBCBTL010000657.1:0-2223 GCA_039818705.1 Cyanobacteria bacterium J06639_1 | reverse complement strand
CGCCGCGCTGCCAGAACTACCTTGGCTTTCTGTGCAGCCACTTCGAGCGCGATCGCCTCGCCAATACCCGATGATGCGCCCGTAACGAGGACGACTTTTCCTTCCAGCGATCGCGCCATATCTGTGATGCCCCTGACAACTCCCGCCGCATTGTAACGAATCCGGGACATCTCCTTCTGTTTGCACGATCGCGGCCTATCTCACGATCGCTGCTTGCCTAGGGTCGAAACCATCTCAGCCCGAGAAATTGCACTGGCTGCGGATTCGCGCACGTAGCTGTCTAGAGAGTCATTTTCAGCGGCTTCTTTGAGGGCGGCGATCGCACGCGGATCGCCAATGCCCCCGAGAGCGTTCGCGATTGCCACCCCTTTTGCCGGGTTGTCGGAAGTGCGCAGATCTTCGATCAAAATATCCAAGACGGGTTCGCCAATCGCCCCAAGGGTCATGATGGCTGCGATGTGAACGACGGGATTCAAGTCAGCCAACGCCGTTTTTAAGCCTTCGATACCGCGTGCGGGAAACGGCTCGTCGGGATAGTTCACGGCTACTTGCGCCATCGCTTTCGTGCAGCTTGCCCGTGCGGTCGGGTCGTCGCTTGTTTCTATTGTTGAGGCGATCGCGGGGACGGCTTCGGGGCCGACTACTCCTAACGTTTTGACCGCAGCCCGTCGATACGACACGTCGGCTTCACCCATCAATCCCAACAACCGAGACACCGTAGTTTCGTCACTGGTTTCCGCGATTTGCAGCATGGCTCGCTCGCGCAAATTGGGATTGGGGTGCTTGAGCTGAGCGAACAACGCATCATCAGTCATGAGGAACTCTCTATTCACGACAAAGGAAAACTCCCAGCGCTCGTCCGCAAAGGAAACAGAGGTGCGCTGGGAGTCTAGTTAGGTCAACTGACCCAAGTCAATTCATGCCACTCGTGGCTTATTACGAGAGGGAGTTGATCACGTAGTCAACCAGAGCGTTGTACTCGACCAATGCCTGAGCAGACATGTCGCGAGGAGCGCAGCCGCGGTTGCGGATGAAGGTCAGAGCTGCCACGTAAGGAGCGGTGGGCAGGTTCAGAGCGCGATAGACTTCACGCTGACCCGCGATACCCCACTCATCCAAGGGGCCGGTGCCGCCGACAACCAAGCAGTAGTTGACGAGGCGCATGTAGTGCTTGATGTCGCGCAAGCACTTAGCCTTGAACGTGTCGTTGGAGTTAGCTTCTCCATCGTTGTTCAAGTAGCCGTACTTCTGGATGCAAGCGTCGTAGCCTTCTTTAGCCACAGCGTCCAGGTTAGCCGCCAACTTCTCAGCAGCTTCCATACGAGCAGCAGCGCGCTGCAGGCTACCCTGAACCGATTCGAGGTCAGAGGTGCTGGGGAAACGACCTGCTGCATCTGCAGCAGACACAACCGTGGTAACAACCGATTTCATGCTTTCTATCTCCGAATTGATGGATTGAGGTACGAATGCCGCGAAACGAGTGCTTAGCTCAGAGCCGAGATCACGCGATCGAAGTAACCAGCAGCTTCAGAACCGATAGCAGAGCAGTCGCCCTGAACGGTAGCCATCTTGCGGAAACGCTTGCCACCGTTAGCTTCGGTGTTGGTTTCGAGGATGTGAGCAACGCTGGAAGCCTTCATGATCTGAACGGCACGAGCGGTAGAGGTTGCGGGCACGCCCAGAGCAGAGTAGGTCTCCTTGAGGCCGTTCAAGCAACGATCTTCGAGCACGGAAGCATCGCCAGCCAACAGAGCGTAGGAGATGTAGCGCAGCACGATTTCGCCGTCGCGCAGGCAAGCAGCCATGCGGCGGTTGGGGTAGCAGTTGCCGCCAGCCTGGATGAGGCCGGTGTTTTCGCAGATCATGCCAGCGACTGCATCAGACACGATGCAGCTAGCGTTGCTGGTGATTGCGTTCACAGCATCCAAGCGCTTGTTGCCTTCAGCGATGAAGGTCTTCAGCTCAGCAATATCTGCACCGCCGATAGCAGCGGTTTTGGTGTCGGCGCTGACTACAGCTCTGGAAAAAGCGTCAAGCATTTAAGCTCTCCTCTTGCGTTTATACAAAAGTTTGTTGTCACGAGTCGGACTGCATCGCCCAGCTAGGGGAGCAAACCCAGATAAACCATAGGGGATGATGGCGATTGCTCTGCCGCAAATTAGGGACAAAGCAATAATCTGTAACACTTCACGATTCGTCGGCTTTTGCGGGAGTTCAAACCAG
>JBCBTL010000656.1:0-2224 GCA_039818705.1 Cyanobacteria bacterium J06639_1 | reverse complement strand
CTTGGACGAACGTCGAGATCGCGTCCCAGTCGAGTTCGTTACTGTAGTTATCTTTGCGATGCCCCTGACGGTACGGATTGGCATCGACATCATCGAAAAAAATCCATGCCTCGCGATTGAGATAGGGATACCAATTCATCACTTCACGCTCGACGTGCTCGCGTTTGTGCAGACTGTCCACGTAGAGAATATCAATGCCGTCTGCCAGGTGGGGCGCTCGCGCCAAAATGGCTTCTACATCAGTACTGTTCGATCGCACGAACTGCCAGCGCTCGGACATGGCAACGTCCGAGCAGTCGTCGATATCCACCGACACGAGCCGACCGTTCGTTTCGTCGCAGGCTTTCAGCAATACGGTGGTGGATTTGCCCTGCCGCGTGCCTAGCTCTAGCATTACCGGAGAGTGTTTCTCGCGCGATCGCTCGTACATTGTCATGAGCTGAGTTGCCTCTTTTCCTCGCACCCCAGCCCCATAGTTTTGACTAGAAAACTGCTCGAACGAGTAATATTTCATACGCGAAAGTTCGCTTGTTTTAACGGCCACAACCGAGCCCCTAAGCTGCTACGGGGATATCCTACGTCATACCTATCAACACTTAGAGATACTACGGATACGTTTCGCTATCTCAGCGATATCCCCTGCAGCTTTTTCAAGGCAATCGCCACCATGCCTGCGAGCTGTATGCGAGTTGTTAGGGTACGAACGGGAACCTTTCCATTCGATCTAGGATCGGTAGGACTGTTGTCTTCGAGCGCGTTCGCATCAGTGTGCCTTCTGGAACCAGGGGCGCGGCGAGCGAACGGCATCGAGCGGTGAGTGGCGTGAAGGTGGATGACCCAATGAGCGTGAGCGGATGGAAGCGGGCGATCGCAGCGTCGATTGCATCTCTAACAGCGGTGCTAGCGATCGGAGGCCCCTCCAGCGGGCGATCGCTAGCGCAGTCGACCCCGTCAGCTTCAATTCAGGCAGCGCCGTCAATTCAGGCAGCGCCGTCAATTCAGGCAGCGCCGTCAATTCAGGCAGCACCGTCAAGCCAAGTACGGCCAATCCAGGCGCAACGGTTAACCGTGCCCAGCCTCGAAAACCGACTAGCACCCTTCTGTCAACAATCCCCAACCGAAGTCGCGCGCAAAAATCAGCTCAGAATTGCAGCGGCGCAATCGGATGAAGCCTGGGGAGCCTACACGCAAATCGTGGCCGACCATCGCCTCGCCCTAGAACGATGCCGCCAGCGCACGTTTCCCCGCACGCAGGCCGTGTGGCTGCGCCTCCACCCCTGCGATACCGACCCTGCCGTGCTCGCTGACGTGATGGATCGCATCGTCAATTTGGGCTATAACCGCGTCTACATCGAAGTGTTCTACGACGGTCAAGTTCTCTTGCCACGGGCGGAAGCCGACTCCTGGAAGCCCGTCGCTCCCGATACCGACCTTTTCGCTATGGCGATCAAAGCCGCGCGATCGCGGGGACTCTCCCCCTATGCCTGGGCGTTTTCGCTCAATTTCGGCTATTCCTATGCCCAACGCGGTGACGTGCAGGAGTTTCTGGCGCGCAACGGGGCAGGGGAAACCAGCTTGGTTGCTCCCGACCGGATCGAAAGCAGCAGCGGCACAGTGGCTGGGCCGGATCAAGTTTTCGTCGATCCCCACAGTCCTGCCGTGCGGCAAAAATACGCCCGCATGATTCAGCGCATTTTGCAGCGCAACCCCGATGGTATGTTGTTCGACTACATTCGCTATCCCCACGGCACGGGCGATCGCATGGTGGCCTACAACACTGAAGACCTGTGGATCTTTGGAGATGCCTCGCGCCAAAAATTCATCGAACTAGGCGCGAACGATGCCGGACGAGATCTGCTGACGCGCTTTATCGATCGCGGCTATCTCACGACAGGGGACGTAGCCGCCGTCCGCTCGGCTCATCCCAACTCGCTGCCAGCTTGGCGATCGCCCACCCCTGGCAAGGTTGGAGTCAGTCCCCCCAGCTTTACTCGATGGCCGTCGAATGCCGTGGCTCAACGCGAGTACCAACGCAAGCTCTGGCCGCTAGCGGTCACGTTCGCCCGGCAGAGCATCGTGGACTATCTCAATTTCATTGCCAGTCCGGTCAAACAACGTCGTCTTGCTGCCGGGGCCGTCTTCTTTCCCGAAGGCAATCGCAGCATTCGCGGCGGCTACGACTCTCGCCTACAGCCCTGGGAAAGCTTCCCCAGCACGGTAGAGT
>JBCBTL010000655.1:0-2234 GCA_039818705.1 Cyanobacteria bacterium J06639_1 | reverse complement strand
ATTCGCGGCTATCAGCGCGGCATTTCCCCGCTGTTGCCCCAAAGCTGTCGCTTTTATCCTTCGTGTTCTCAATACATGCTCGAAGCCGTGGAGCGATTTGGGGCAGTCAAAGGCGTGACGATGGGGCTCGGTCGCATCGGTCGCTGTCACCCCTGGCATCCGGGCGGCTTCGATCCCGTGCCGCCTTTACCAGACGAACACCCCAACGCTTCTGACGAGTCTGAGTAGATCTGCCTCCAAAAACCGGGGAGAATTGTGGGGCTGCTATCGACTTTTAGGACGCAACGTTGCCCAGTACTGTTGTCATCAAAATTGGGACGTCCAGCCTGACAAATGGAAATTCCGGGCAGTTGAGGCTTTCCGTTTTGGGGCCTTTGGTGGAAACGCTCTCGGAACTGCAACGAAGAGGCGATCGCGTCATTCTCGTCTCGTCCGGCGCTGTGGGTGTGGGCTGCGCGCGCCTAGGGTTGAGCGATCGCCCTACAGATATCGCGGCAAAACAAGCCGTGGCTGCTGTGGGGCAAGGGCGGTTGATGGCGCTTTATGACGACTTGTTTTCAACTCTCAACCAGCCGATCGCGCAGGTGTTGCTGACGCGAGCGGATTTGATGCATCGCGATCGCTATCTCAACGCCCGCCGCACGTTCGAGCAATTACTAGATATGAACGTGATTCCCGTGGTGAATGAGAACGACACGGTAGCGGTGGACGAGCTCAAATTTGGGGATAACGATACGCTCTCGGCGTTAGTGGCCGGACTCGTGGAGGCCGACTGGCTGATTTTGCTCACGGATGTCGATCGCCTTTATTCTGCCGATCCGCGTCTCGACCCAAACGCTAAGCCGATCGTGCGCGTGAGTAAAAACCAACCCTTAACCGTCCAGGCCAGCAGTCAGGGAAAAAGTGGATGGGGAACGGGAGGCATGGCAACCAAGTTAGAAGCCGCGAAGATTGCCACGCTCGCAGGGGTGACGATGGCGATCGCCAACGGCCAACGCCCCGAACAAATCCCAGACATTTTGGCAGGGGAAGAAATCGGCACTCGCTTCGACCCCGAAGAATGCCCGCCCAATGCTCGCAAGCGTTGGATTGCTTTTGCTTTGTTGCCCGCCGGAATATTGAGGCTCGATGAAGGAGCTGCGCGAGCTGTAAGCAAGCAAGACAAGTCTCTTTTGCCTGCGGGAATTGTTGAGGTCGTTGGGAACTTTGACGCCGGTGCTGCTGTTAAACTCTGCGATCCTCAAGGTCGCGAAATCGGGCGCGGATTGACGAACTATAGCTCAGCAGAACTTAGACAGATTCAGGGCAATCATTCCAATCGCATTGCTGATATTCTCGGACGCGCGATCGCCGACACCGTTGTTCACCGCGATAATCTCATTGCGATCGACTTCACGCAATATGAAAGCTTGGAGGTTCGCCCGCAAGAAAACTAGACTTTCCTATATGAGGATCGTTTGCTGATATTGCCGTGAGGCTCATAGGGTAACCTATGCACGTCATTGAAAGAGAAGGACATCCAAAGGCGTAAAGATGAAGCTAAAAGACTCTATAATTCGAGGCTATATTTTAGGATTTCTGGGAGCCATCTTAATATCTGCATGGGACTTCTACGGAAAACCAGGATATTATGGCTGGTCTCGCTTTGCCTTTGTCTAGCTGAGAATGGGAATAATTTACAGCTTGTTGTGGCCTTGGCAAACAGCAAGGAGCAATCAGAGCGAGCGGAAAGTACGAAATCATCAGAGACTTTGGACGTTTCTGGGAACAGTTGTAGGTTCTCTTTTCGGTGGAGTTTTATTTCTCTACGCTATCAGATTTCTATGGCGAGAGCCAGGACTGATTTTTATTAGTAGCCATACTCTTTCAAACGTACCCCCGTTCGGTGCATTGATTGGGAGTTTTATTGGAGGGATCATCGCGATACGATGCGCTCAAGCGAGCAAACAGCGAAGAGCGATCGCACTTGCCGTCATTCTCGGGAGTATGGCGATCGCTTCTTGCTTTCCACAAGCAGAATTCATCAAAATACTTCGTAGAGTTCGAGAACCATATATTAAACCTATTGTTTATTCAGTTAATCGCAATCATCTAACACAACTAAATTCATTGGCAAATCGAAATTGGATGACCGACGAAGATCGATCAGATGCTTTGAATTCCGCGGTTAAGTTAGGAAATCTAAAAGCGGTTAGGATTTTAATTAATGCGAGTGCAAACGTAAATGAAGGAAC
>JBCBTL010000654.1:0-2239 GCA_039818705.1 Cyanobacteria bacterium J06639_1 | reverse complement strand
CCCGGTGGCCACGGCACTATGTGGGATTTTCCCAATAGCTTAGCGTTGGCTGATTTGATAGAAGCCTTTGATAGAGAGGAGAGAGTAATTGCGGCGGTTTGCCACGCGCCAGCGGCGTTCGTGAGCGTGAAAGCGTCCTCAGGAGAGCTACTGGTAAAAGGCAAAAAAGTCACAGCTTTTACCGACAGCGAAGAACGTGGAGTTGCCTTAGAAGAGATCGTTCCGTTTATGTTAGAGAGTCGCCTGTGCGAGCTGGGTGCAAACTTTGAAAAGGGTGAAGACTGGGCTGCTTACACGACGCAAGATGGAAACCTGATTACCGGACAAAATCCAGCTTCATCGGAGCCAGCCGCCGAGTTGGTGCTGGCAGCCCTGCAGTAGCAAACGGCCTCGGGTTCCGATTCTCTCAATGAGACGCGATCGACAGACGGAAATACGTCTTCAAGCCCTCTGTCGATCGTAAAAGTAAGAAATCAAACGCTTGAGAAGAAAAGAAGAATTGCTCTTAAAGTCTTATCCCTACTGAGTCTGGCAAAGCACTCACTCAGAATCTCTAATCTGTGTTGGTTGCCATCTGGTTTCGCCCTTACTTTCGTTTGAAAATATGACTGCGGCTTTTTTGAGACCAATAGCTCGTGAGTGCAGACGGACGCTCCTGCTTCACTAGCAGCGATCGCGGCAGGGGAACGCTTGGAGCGTGCGGTTAGCGGGTTGGATATTGACATGGCACCTACTCCTCGGGAGCACCTCGGCAGCACGATTCGCATCCAACATGTATCGAGACCGACGCTTCGAGCAGGCATGAAAAAGTCATGTAAGCTCGCATACCGATCGCGGTTACCCCCCAAGCGAACCCGGCACTGAGGGCAACACGATGAAGGAGCTGACCTACAGAATGGTTTTACACGACACACCCTCGAATACCTACTTAGACTTGAATGAACAGAGATATTGCTCGTATAGTGAGTTAAAATCCGAACACTACTCCGTGATAATTCGTACGTTTTTAGTGTTGTCACGACAAAAATCGCTTGCCGTTGTGGGAAAGGTTGATGATTGCGACCCCATTCGATTTGACGCTCGAACTCACTGATATCGCCACCATGCTCCGCGATCGCGCGCAACGCCAGCCCGAGCGCCGCGCCTACACGTTCCTGGTTGATGGCGAATCGCGGGAGGCTCACCTTACGTACGGCGATCTCGATCGCCAAGCAAGAGCGATCGCCGCCCGCATTCAGGCAATCTCGCCGCCGCAAACCCCCGTTTTGCTGCTGTATCCGCAGGGCTTAGAGTTCGTCGCAGCATTTTTCGGGTGTGCGTACGCTGGCGTTCCCGCCGTCCCTGCGTATCCGCCGCGTCGCAACCAAAAAACGGCACGGCTGCGGGCGATCGCGGCAGATTCGGGAGCGCGGGTGGCGCTGACGGTGCGGAGCGTGGGGGAAGACGTGCGATCGCGGTTCGCCGACGCTCCCGACTTGGGTGCGCTGGAGTGGGTAGCTACCGACGACATCGACCTGAATGGGGCTAACGACTGGCAACCCCCTGACATTTCGCCCGAGTCGCTGGCCTTTCTGCAATACACTTCCGGCTCTACCGGCACGCCCAAAGGGGTGATGGTAACGCACGCCAACATACTGCACAACTCGGAGACGATTCGGCGATCGTTTCGCCTCTCTGAAGACAGCGTTTCCGTGACGTGGTTGCCCAGTTTTCACGATATGGGCTTGATCGACGGGATTTTGCAGCCGTTCTACAGCAATTTCCTCGGCGTGGTGATGTCTCCAGCGGCTTTCTTGCAAAAGCCGCTGCGCTGGCTACAAGCGATTTCTCGCTACGGCGCGACGCACTGCGGCGGCCCTAATCTCGGGTACGACCTCTGCGCCACCAAAATTGCGCCCGAGCATTTTGCCTCGCTCGATCTCAGTCGGTGGCAGAGTGCTTACAGCGGAGCCGAACCCGTTCGCAGAGCGACGCTCGATCGCTTTGCCGAGACCTTCGCCCCCTGTGGTTTCAAACCCGAGTTCTTTTATCCCTGCTACGGCCTCGCGGAAGCCACGCTGATGGTGTCGGGGGGCGACCTGACAGCAGCTCCGGTGTATTGCGAGGTCGACGGTGCTGCGCTCGAACAGAATCAGGTGAAGCCTGCTGCGGCAGGGCGATCGCTCGTCGGCTGCGGGCGCGCCTGGTTGGATACCGACATCGCGATTGTCGATCCCGAAACGCATGCCGAACTTGACGG
>JBCBTL010000653.1:0-2241 GCA_039818705.1 Cyanobacteria bacterium J06639_1 | reverse complement strand
CCGGATTGGGATTGCTATCCGTGACCTCGCTGCCGATAATCGCCTGCACGGTGCGATCGACGTCGGTCACCCCTGCCGACACGCCGATACCCACGGAATCCGTGCTAAGGACAGCCCCCATGATGTTGAATTTTTCGCTCTCCGACGTGGCCGAAATCGACAGCGGCCCGCCATCGATCTTGACGCCGCTTTCCACCTGCGCCTGAGTCTTACTCGTTTGCAGGATGTAGATTCCCGATCCGGTCAGACCCACGTTGGCAACGTCACCACCCGACTGAGCGATCGCCACCGTCCAGATGCGCTCTTTCGCGTCCACGTCCAGGCCGCCGCCGAGCGCGCCCGTGTGAATCATCGCGCCGTTTTCGATAATCGCTTGCGTCGTGTTGATCTGGTCGTTGATCTGAAGCGAGACTCCGATACCGCTGGATGCCTTGTTCCCCAGCAAACTCCACGATTCGCTCAGATCGCGTTTGGGAATGGTTTTGCCCAGCAACACGTCAAGCGAGGTATCCCACTGGATGATGCCCGTCACGTCGATCGTGCTGATGTCGGTCGTGGCATTAACGACGACTTCTTGAAGGTCGTTTTGCAGACTGAGATTTTGATTGATCAGCGCGCCGCCGCGCACGATCGCCTGAGAAGTATTGTTCTGTTCTAAATACGAGAAAGACGCGGCAAATCCGAGCTGGTCAGACTTTGAGAAGACCCCCGTACCTTTGCCTGCATCGTCTTTGATTTCGTTCCGCGATTTACCTTTGTTCTTCGTCGCAGCATACGAGTTGAAGAAATATCCGGGAATGCCCAGTTCGTCGTCAATTAAAACGCTGATGATAAATTCAGCCACATCCGAGGCTAGTTGCCCCGGATCTTCTTCACCATCGGCAAACTTAAAGCCTCTATTGGTATCGAAGATGAAGGGATAGAACAGGTCGGAGGTGATGGAAACGCGATCGCCCGCATCAATTTGCGCGCCACCTTCCACGATCGTCTGAACGTCATTGGTGTAAATGGCAACGTTCGTCGAAATCCCGAAGGTCACGCCCTTGCCGCTCTTACCCGTTTCCGAGTCGGAGTACATCTGAGCGATCTGAGTAATTTCGGAATGAACCACCACATCCGATCCCGAAGTCAGGCGAGCATTGCCGCCCACAGTCGTCAATACGGTGTGATCGAACAAGTTGATCGACGTGCCCAAACCGAGGCTGAGTCCGTTGTTCTTCGTGGTCATGCTGGCGAACGGGTTGTTCTTGCCTTTCCCCGCCAACAGATCCTTCGTTTTACTGGGTTTGAGAATGGCACCCGCCGCAGGCAAAAGCGCGACGTTCTGAAGTAAATCGCGCAGCTTCGGGTTCGAGCCGACTTGACCTTTGTTCTGAGCTTTATTGGTTGCGTCCAACGTCGATGTTATTCCGATCCCCTTCACAGCATCGGGTTCGATCAGCGCGTGGTCTGCTCCCGTCAATCCCGCAGCATCGAGAGTAATGGGAACGGCCTTGAACGCATCCTGCGGCGATTCCAGCAGTTGAATCGTGTTCTCGTCGATAACGCTGACGTAAACCAGCGTGCCTTCTTCCAATCCGCGAATTTCCGTATCGCCCACCGTCACGATGCGGCCTTCGTCGCGCAGGTTGTGCAGGTCGCCCGTGCCCACAGAAGTTAGATCGATCGCGCTAGGAACCCCAGCCGTCGCATCCGCTACTGATGCAGCCAACTGAATCGCGTTCTCGTTAACAACGATCGCGTAATACTCTTGGTTCTCCGTCAGGCCGCCAACGGCTGTTGCCGTTTCGCCCAAATAGCCGAGTTCGTAGGTGACTTCATCCCCCGTTTCGAGTCCGTGCCCCAGAACGGTGATGGTGTCGTTCGCGAGGTCGATGTCTTTTGCCAGCAGCGAGTGTTCCGTTCCCGTCGCTCCGGCGCTGAGGGCGATCGCCGTCGGCGTGCCTGCCGTTGCCTGCTCGAACGTGGCTGCTAGCTGAATCGTGTTGTCGTCCAGGACGATCGCGTAGTAGTCCGTACTGTCAGCCAGTCCGCCAATCGCGTCCCCGCCTCCCGTCGAATACCGCACGGTTTGTCCCGTCACCAGCCCGTGGGTATCGATGACGATAGCGTTATTGACGACATCCACCGCATCCACTTCGCCGTCTTCGAGGTTGACTAACCCCGTTGGGTCGAACGTCGTGGTGCTGCCCTGCGGCGAGAAGGACACGTTCGCGGGCAACGTCTGTTGTTCTTCAAAAC